>JAMCQQ010000342.1:2050-7021 GCA_023379515.1 Actinomycetota bacterium | reverse complement strand
GCATTTTTTAATCGTCCTCGTCCTCAAAGTGCAATTTTTTTTGAAAATTCTTTTTCTTTTCCAAGTGGACACTCAGCAATCGCGATAGCTTTTTACGGATTTATTGCTTATGTTCTTTTGCGAACCAGAACCGGGAAACGCAAAAAATTCGCTATTTTTATCCTCTCATTCCTCCTGATGTTTTTAATTGGTTTTAGTAGGGCCTATTTAGGCCTGCATTATTTCAGCGATATAATTGGCGGATATTTGTTGGGATTTTTATGGTTGATAATCGCGATTTCTATTTTTGAATGGGCGCAGTATAAGTATAAAGTTCAAAATTTTCCCAATTTTAAATTGGCAAAAAAAACAAAAAAAATAATCTTTGTTTTACTAATTACTCAGCTATTTTTCTACATAGGTTTTTCATTAATCTACAGACAACAGCTTAATTTTAAAGTTCCTGTTCAACAAGCAGTTACAACCGATAAAATCTTAGATCCTTTTTTCAGAAATAAAATTACTCAGTACTCAGAAACCCTTAGCGGTAAAAATCAGGAACCCATGAGTTTCTTAATCATTGCGCAATCGGATATTCAATTAGAAGATTTTTTTAAAAAATCTGGCTGGTTTGCAGCCGATTATTTTAACAGATACTCGGTTGCAAGAATGATAGTAGCGGGACTTTTGGATCAAAGTTATCCCACGAATGTAATAACCCCTTCTTTTTGGAACAACAGAGTCCATGATTTTGGTTTCCAAAAACCATCAAAGAGAAACTCAATTAAAGAGCGTCATCATGTTAGATTTTGGAAAACCAATATTTATACGAGAGATGGTAAGAGGCTTTATGTCGGAACAGCAAGTTATGATACTGATATCAAATGGTATATTACCCACAAGATAGATCCTAATATTGATAAAGAGAGAGAATACTTATTTAAAGATTTATTAAAATCAGGACTAATTAAAAGTTACCAAAAAATACAATTTGTTAAACCAACCAAAGGTAAGAATTTTACCGGAGACGCTTTTTTTACTGATGGGAAAGCATATCTAATTAACTTGAAGTAATTGGCGGTGCCTGGTTGACTATGTTGGAACCTTCTTTAAAGAACAGTTAGAGCAATTTTCTGCTCCTATCTCCCAAGTCAAACCAACACTCCTTTACTCTAAGAATTATACCAAAATAGACTAAATTATTCTTAAGGTTTTATCTTCGGTGACAAACCTCCTGAGGTAGTAGTAAAAGGTAAAGTTGTCGAGGGCATCGGAGCAGTTGCGCTTGCATCTCTTGGTGAAGAAGTTGATGTTGAAATTAATGTTGAAGTTGATGTTGGCTGCATTGGCAGAGATGCTCCGCTCATCTTGGTTCCAATATGGGAAAATAAAGGACTTACAGGTGCTTCCGATCTCCTCATGGTATTAACCGTGGAGGGGTTTAATGGTGGTAGACTTACGAATAATCTCGTCGAGTCATCGGAGTAGGCCTTACTCAAATCATCCAATCGTGTTTGCATTGTTGCTTTTGATGTTGTTGAGGATGATACTGCCCCATCAATAATTGGTCGCACAAGTTTCTTATATGAGTCTTCGAACTCTTTAAAGAGCACGACGCAATCAATATATATTTCTTGCTTGGTAGTGTCAATGGACATTTGTCTATTTGTACCTTTTTCAACAAAAATCCCAGGTTTTGCTACAAAGGTATGAGAAATACCATTTCTCATCAATTGCCTAAACAGTCTCCCTAAGCCTGAATATGGAGGGTATTGCATAGAAAAATAATTATCCCAGTAGTTCAAGAAATAATAATTGCTCCTATTGGGATCGAACGGATCCGAATTAGGCATAAGTAAATTCCCAAGAAGTTCCATTCCAGCGAGTACTGTAGCGACCATAGGATATCCAATCCCGCCATAATCCTTTCCAGGAGGTACAGAAACCTTAGCCATGCTGTCGAGATCCCCAAATATATATCCTTCAACAAATTGCTTAATAAAATTATCGATATCCATATTTAATCAGGCTCATGCCTACCATCATTAATTCTTTTTCTTGCTTCTTCAAATGCTTCTTTTGTTGTGGGAGGTGCTGATTTAACAAGGTCATTGTATCTTTCATGTAAGTTTTTAATTGCCTGCTTTAAAGTCTCATTATTCATATCGGTACTGAATGTGTCGCATAAAGCTCTTGCATCATGTTTTAATACCACAAAACTCTTTGCCGCATTGAGATGATCAAAATAAGCTTTCAATGGATTAAGCACTGTGCTTACGGCTATTACTATGGCCGCAGTAGCAGCAAGCCATCCCCAAACTGGACTTGTCCATTGAGGAATAATTAATCCAGTCGATTGAAATCCTGACAAAGCTGCGATAACCGCTGGAATGAGTTGAAACCAAATTGATAATTTTTCATTTTTTGCGGCAATAATATGATGTGCTTCAGCATTATATTTGCAATAGTCTTGAATGGTTTTACATTCTTGTAAAAGTTTTCTTCTCATTTTGTATCTTCAAGAGTAAAGGGATCACCAAAGAGGTATTTCCAGTACTCAAGCTGACTCGTTTGATTCAAGGAACTTATGGCATTGCATAAAGCTTTAATAGCCCCAAAAGTTTTTGGAATAGAAAAGTACAATGAAAAATCGATACCAATGCCGGGTGTATGGCTGTTTGGTATCCTTTTGAAGGAAGAAATCGATACTGGTGTTATGCCGTTAAAAAACTCTCTTATTAATGTCGGATATGATATTTCTAATCCTAATATTTTTCTTATTGTTATGCGAAACGGAATTACCTCTGTTGCTAAAATCTCCAAATATGTAGAATTCATTTCTGGAAAATGAATTCGTTTCATTGCCTTAAGCATTTTTATTGTCGGGATTAGCCATCCATTACACTCTTTGTTTTTTGTTGATATGTAATCTGCATCATGATCATAATCCGCAAGTTCCCAGCTTCCATTTTTGGGTACCCAATAGGCTCTTCCTATTGGAAAATGGCGAACCCCATTTGCGGAAAATCCGATTCGGTCGACATAAGCAGGTACAAGCTCTACCTTTACACCATTTTCATATTTAAATAAAACTGTAGGTTCGTCTTCTTTAGGTCTCATCGATGCATATACTTTGTTTTGGGAAAGTAATGTTTTTACTGCAGAAGTTGCTGCTTTTGGTGTTACGCCCAATTCTGGGGTTGTCCAATTGTAGAAGCTTCCCATTTCAACCAATATGTCAATATCAAATTTGTCACCTGGTCTCGGTTGTATTCTTGTATCTCTTTGAAGAGAACCTATCAGCTTTGTCTTAAGTCCAAATTTTTCGAGTGCTTCTCTCACCGTAGTATGATTTTGAGTAATCGTCTGTTGGAAAGAGTCATTTAATTCAAGATTCTTTTTTAGTCTTGAAAAAGCAGATTGTACCGATTACTCAAAATCATACTACGGTGAGATGGGCTTTAGTGGAAGAAGCGATAATAAAAAAGGGTTTTTGGGGGACGGAGAGACTGGTCGTTGTCGGCCAGATCGTAAATATTGACTTAGGGTAGAATCGTCATTTTTCACTTTTAAATCTCCATATTTTGATTGCTGAATTATATCAATTTAAGCGAGCTTTTTCAAGCAGAGAAACAGGTCGAGTGATAACTTATTGCAATAATTCTAAAAGGGAGATTTTGAGGGCTTGGGCTATTTTGTGAATTGTGTTTAAGGTTGGATTTCTTTTGCCGGATTCTATTGCCACCACGGTTCTTGGATCCCGTTTTATCATTTCTGCAAGTTTTTCTTGCGATAGACCTCTTTCTTTTCTAAGCTTTCTAACATTCTCCCCAAATTTCTCATAAATGGTTGCCATAAAAAGATCCTCTTGATAAATTCTGAAATATATGTCATTTTATTAACAGGAAATATATTTCCGATTTAAATTTGGCTTCAAGGCAAAAATTGATATGGAGAAAGCAAGCTTGAAATATGAAAATATATGGAAGAAGAGTTTGTCTGATGGAGAGCGAATCGAATATGAATTTTCTATTAGTAGTCGCTACAGAAAAATATATTTAATCTTATGGGGTGTCATTAGTATTCCTTTTTTGTTTGGCTTCGGTTTGGGCATAGTAATATTTTTGATTGCATTGTTTTACTATGGCTATTATCTCAAGGTTGCTAATGCTTTCGCTTTTACCAATAAAAGGGTTCTTGCACATAAAGGTTGGCTTTCCACAAAGATGATAAGCGCTGACTACAGTAAAATAACTGATGTTTTTGTTGAAGAACCAATTTTAGACAAAATCATAACACATACAGGCCATCTTGCTCTCAATACTGCTGGAACGGGTATTCACGAAATAGTATTAAAACATATAGAAAACCCCTATGAAGTGAAAAAGAAGCTTGATTCCTTAAGAGATTAGTCATCAAGTTTTTGAATGTTGGAACAATAGTACTCTTTCATTGCATTGCTATTTGCGGCAATCCACAAAAGAAATTTTCTGTCATCCAACGATAAAGGAAGACTTGATTCTTGCCATTTCGTAATATGCAATAATTCTTTGTGAATAATGTTGTTTATCAAATTAGTAAAATAACTTCTTGCAGACTCAATTTTTTCCGCAAATTCGCTATTTTCGTTATATAAATCATAGACTGTCGATTTAGGACTATTGGCTTTATTGCAAACTTTATTAATGGACAGCCCCATTTTCAAATAGGGTTCTAATTTACGGAAAATCACATCCGTCTCTTCTTTACTTAATGCCGGTCTACCAACAGAGATTGGCACTAAAACATTTCCATATCAATTTCCTGTTACTTTTGAGCAAACAATCTGTCTTTTAGTGTTCGAATTGCATCAGAGTAAGAACGACCGGACACTAAACCTTCTCCAGACCAATAGAGATTGCGTAATTGATCACAAGAATAATTATCATTGCTAAAAACAAACCAATATATAAATTTATCCTTCTCAAGGCGGATTAACTTTTGCCCCTGTGC
>JAMCQQ010000342.1:0-2040 GCA_023379515.1 Actinomycetota bacterium | reverse complement strand
TTTATTGCAAACTTTATTAATGGACAGCCCCATTTTCAAATAGGGTTCTAATTTACGGAAAATCACATCCGTCTCTTCTTTACTTAATGCCGGTCTACCAACAGAGATTGGCACTAAAACATTTCCCATATCTATATTATAATTCCTTTCGTAAGTCGATAAACCCGTGAGATTGTCTAAATCTCTTGCCAACGGGCAACCTGGCGTGCCACAGCTGGCAACAAATATGGCTTTTGTGTAGAATATTCCCAATATGGAGATTAAGATTAAGATTAAGATTAAAGATGATCTTGCTTATGCTGAAGTGGCTTATATTCTCGATCAGGATGGGTTGCTTGAGGACATTCACGAAATAAGAAAATGTTGGGGACTAAATAAAAATCTCGTACCCTATGATGAGTTTGATTCTTGGCGTCAATTTCCTCACGATTTACCTTTGAGCTCAAAGGCAACCTCACTTCTTTACGAAGCAAAAGATAATCTGGAGGATGATTTACCGAAGACAAAAGAAATTGCATATTTGAATACAGTTGAATTTGAGATTGAGCAATTGCTTCGAAAGCAGGGGATTTCACCTTCTTTTAATGATCTTATTTTGCGAGCATTGGCATGTGATGAGATAAGAGATAAGGATTGGGATAATGTTGAATTGACAAAAAAAGATTTCAAGTATGGAAAATGGATATATGAGGCTTCAAATGTTTTTTTCCCTTTAGAACGGTTTTACAATAGAGACACCAAGCAAGAAATAAGAAGGGATCGGGAGTGGTATTGGTTACATAAGCGCGGAAAATCATACAGAGAAATTGCAAGAGAGACAAAGCAGCGAGGACACATAGAGGTAGATCGATTTAGGGACAATGTCAAGAGACAAATTGGAAGGTACAAAGATTTTTTAAAGGGGGAACATTTAGAAAGTAAGTAGGGGTACTCTATTCAGGTAAAAAATCGTTTTTTAAAATTATACCCAGACAAATAAAGTCTGGGTTTTTTATTTGAATGAGAGTTTTGAGAGCCGGGCTGAGCCTAAAATGACAGTTTTGGCAGTCGGGTCGAGGCTAAATTTAATATGAAGCATGGATGGATTAAAGATGAACATAGGGAACAGATTAGAGCAGTTTTCGAGCCTCGTTATAAGAAAGGGCTTTCAGAGAACGAGGTTATTTTAATTGCAGAAAACCTGACAGAAGTGATGGAGAGTTTCCTAAAAATGAAATGGAGAGAAAAATATGGAGCGAACAAAATCAAGTGAATTATTTACGAAAGATTTATACGAAGCCGCTTTTTTCTTCGCACAGGGGCAAAAGTTAATCCGCCTTGAGAAGGATAAATTTATATATTGGTTTGTTTTTAGCAATGATAATTATTCTTGTGATCAATTACGCAATCTCTATTGGTCTGGAGAAGGTTTAGTGTCCGGTCGTTCTTACTCTGATGCAATTC
The DNA here is from genome assembly GCA_023379515.1 of Actinomycetota bacterium. The sequence continues at coordinate 597 of JAMCQQ010000342.1, read as the reverse complement.
GAACACTAAAAGACAGATTGTTTGCTCAAAAGTAACAGGAAATTGATATGGAAATTCAGGATTTTGAAATTCAACCCAAGAAGTACGATAAAGGTAAAAACTCCGTATATGTAAATATTATCGTCTGTGGAATATTTGAGATTAGAGGTTATGTTGTGAGGTTTACTGAAACTCAATATTCCCATGGAAGCGCGGTCTGGGTTGTCTCTCCACCGTCAGTAAGAATGAGAAATAAGCGTTACTTTTGGATTGTACGATTGAAAGATAAAGAGCTTTGGAAACAACTTCAGGAACTTATAATTGAAAAAGTAAAGGAATATACAAGCTCAGTATAGTAACAATATAGTAATACTGTATTATTACGTTAAGATCTTGTAAGGTAATAATGAAGTTAAAGTTATAATGAAGTAATGTATTAATATTTATTAGTTAAAATAAAGTTATGGATATACAGTTAAAACATTTTCAATATTCCAGAAAATCATCTGAAGACGATGAGAAGCAAGCGTTGTCCATTGAGTCTCAGGAACGTGAGCTGAACGACTGTGCCATTAGATTTAAAATTTCTGTTATTTCGCCGTTCAAAGAAGAGAAGTC
>JAMCQQ010000341.1 GCA_023379515.1 Actinomycetota bacterium | reverse complement strand
TATATTCCAATTACAAAATAGTGATTAATGATAAAGGATTAATGATTAAAGAATTAAAAAATAAGAATTCATTAGAAATTAGAAATTTGAAATTTGAAATTACAAAAATGTAAGTCAGTACAAATAAAATTCCAGTTGATAATTCTATAATAGGATAAAAATAGGGTAGGCGAGTGTGGCAGTATCTGCATTTTCCTCTTAAGAATATAAATGATAATATTGGTATCAAATCTAATATACCAAGCTCTTTCTTACACTTATCGCAGCGCGATCTTCCTTTTATTGCATTTTGTTTTTTGGGGATTCTGTCAACCAAAACTCCCAAAAAACTACCGATAAAAAGTCCTGTCACGAAAATTATTAATTCAAACATTTTATTTTTTTAAATCTTGCGTCTTTATTTTTGCGTCCTTAAAAAAATCCGACTGAAATAACTTATTGTATATTACAACTATCTCATTTGCTTTTTTTGTATCTTTAAAACAATATTTGTAATTGGAATATAAAACCATATAGGAAATTTTTTCGAATGGATAAATGCCAATTGCTTTCTGTAGGTTTTCGTTTGTTTTCTTACAATCGTTTATATCTGAAAAATATATTCCAAGCACTTCGTATGTTTTATGATAAAAAGGGTCAATATCTTTAGCCTTTAAATAAAATTCGTATGCCCCCTTTTTGTCTTGATAGTTGGTAAAATAAAAATTGCCCAAGGAAAGCATGGCATTTGCATAAATTGAAGGAATTTCGGCAATTGTTAGGCTACCAAGCGCTAGAATATTTTTATCTTTACTGTTTAAGAATTTAAAATTATTCCAAATTAGTAAATTTTCTTTTGTAAAATCATCTTTTAATTTAATATCTTTTTTGGACGCTACGAGTTTTGACGTAAGACCATAAGGAATCCAGATAAGTTTTTCGCCTTTTGACGGCTGGACTGCATCGTATGAAAAAATAGGATAAGCTTTAAAAAGCTCTTTTATAACTTTAATCGGTAAATCTTTATCGTTCTTTTCTTTAGGATGTGCTTTTTTATAATCATTAATCTTCCTTTCAAAATATACGTCTCCGGCAAGTCCGTTTAAATTAATAATCCTTACGTCCGGCCTAAAATTTAATGCGTAATTAACATACCATGCGTTAAAAAGCATTGTGTCTCCTGATAAAAATAAAATTGAGTTTTTGGGAAGAGGGGAGATTAAGTCATAAGCCAAATCATCTCCAACAGTAACTCTATGAAGATCGGTTTTGGGAAAGTTATAATAAAAAAACGTTATCGGAATAATTAAAAAAATTCCGATAAAAAGATTTTGAAAGCTTTTTTTTCGAAAAATCTTATTTATTATCTCAACAAAAAATAAGAGCCCGAATGGGAAAAACATCATTAGCAAAACAACTGACATAACAAAAAATCTTTCGTAAATACCAATAAAAAAACTTCCAAGAAGAGGAAAACCCGCATAGCCTATAAATAAAGGTCCTGATATTAAAAAAGCTAATAAAATCGAAACAAAAAGCCTTTTATCTTTTAAAAATAAGTAAAAAGCTCCTAAAGCATTTAACAAAGCAACGGGTAATGTTAACTGAAGAATAACATCGGAAAAATAGGTTTTTAAGATAATTACTCGCTGAATAAAAGTGGGGGTTGCAAAGATTCCGGCGTTAAACGTACCGTAATCCTGCCGCAGTAAAAGCCTTAAAAATGATTTCAAATCAGTAACTCTATCCCAATTAACAACAGGAGAATACGAAGCTGCTATAGGTACGTAAAGATAAACTAAAAGACCTGTTAATAAAAATAGAATATTTTTAATTACTAATTTTTGGGTTTTAAAGATTTTTTCGTAATTTGATGAAACTAAAATCAGTATTGATGGATAAACTAAAACTATTGTATGGTGATTGGTAAAAGAAAGCCCGACAAAAAAAGATAAAGCGTATAAAAATTTTTCGTTCTTGTATTTATAATACATAAATCCCAAAAACATAAGTAAAACTACAAACAAATTATTAAGCGCAAAAACCTCTGCAATTTCCGCATAAAACCAGAATAAATAATTAAACGCCAAAACAAAGGAGGATACAAAAGCAATAAACTTATTTTTAGTAAATTTAAGTGAAAGAAAATAATAAATTAACACTGCCAGAGTAGAAGAAAAAGCAGAAATTAACCCAACCATAAACGCAGGAGAAATAAAGTTAATTCTTGTTAACAAAAAACCAAGCAATGTAAAAAGAGGATAGCCTGGCGGATGAGCAACTCCCATTACTTTTGCTGCCGTAACCAAATCTCCAACGTCTCCGCCATAAACACTTCTGGATAAATTATGCAAATAGATAAGAAGAACAAAAGAAAAAACAAAAATTGGTAGTAAATATTTTATAAATTTTGAGGCCATCAAACTTAACTTATTGTGAGCACCAGTAGCATGTTGTTAAACCGCCTGCTGTTTGTGAAACACATCCGGATGTTGCTACGCCTATGTTGTTGTATTTGGTATTTAAATCTCTATCCTGTGATTTTGATTGAGGATCAAAGCAGGCTGTAACTCCGTTTGTTGTACCCGACACGACAATTTGATTTAGTATTGAAGTTACGGTTGTAAATCCTGGTTTTAATTCTCCGTCTGTAACAAGAGCGTTTAAGCAGCCTGTCGCTGCCGCGCCGCCCAATGTCATGGCAGTTGGATTTGTTCCTCCGCTGCAGCCTACAACCGTAGTATCAGACCAGGGAAGAACATTATGAGTTGTATAATATCTGATACTTGCGTTTACAAATTCAACTGTTGTATTTTTAACGTTTGTATCCTGGGCTTTTTTAAGCTGTTCAAATGGATCAATGGTTGCAATTAATGCTGCTGCTAAAACGCCTAAAATTCCGATAACAACTAAAAGTTCAATAAGAGTAAAGCCTGCATTTTTCCGAAGTGTTCTAAAATAGTTTTGCATGTATGTATTAATAATAAACATAACTAAAATACCTTGTCAATAGGGAGTTTAAAGCTAAATTTTACTGAATAGAAGAAATTAAACTGTAAATTGGAGTAATAACAGAAATAATTAAAAAAGCGACTCCTATTCCTAAAACCACCATAATAAACGGCTCCATTGCCGTTGTCAGCGTTTTTACGGTTTGGTCAACTTCTCTTTCAAAATATTCGGAAGCTTTTATTAAAGTGTCATCAATTTTTCCCGTTTGCTCTCCGATTTTAACAAGCTGGATAAGAAGGGGAGGGAACAAAGGGTAATAGGCCATTGAATCACCGACAGTTACTCCTTTTTCAACCTGTTTGGAAACGCCAAATATTGCGTTTTTAAATAAAGTATTTCCCGTTGTATCGGCGGTTTCATTTAGAGCTTGGACAACAAGCGTTCCGGTTCCGACCAAAAGGCCGAAAGTCCTTGAAAACTCGGCTAAAATTGTCTGGGTAATAAGTTTTCCAAAAATCGGAACCTTTAAAAGCGCTGTGTCAATTAAAATTTTCCCATCCGGGGTTTTTGCCCATTTTCTAAATCCTATAACAACAGCAGCACCCCCTAAAAGAATAAGCGGCCAGGCGGCAATCATAAAATTTGAAATTCCTACAACTATCTTTGTGGGTAAAGGAAGTTCAACGTTTAAATTTGTATATAACACTGTGAGTTGGGGAATAACAAATATCATCATAATAGACATAACAACTATCATAAGAATGATAACAATAACAGGATACATCAAAGCGCCTTTAACAGTACTTTTAAGCTTTGCCTGTTTTTCGAGGTTATCCGCAAGACGAAGTAAAACCTTGTCCAAAAGACCTGATTTTTCTCCGGCTCTTATAATAGAAACGTAAATGGTAGAAAAAACTTGCGGATGTTTTTCTAAAGCTTGTGCCAGAGTTTTTCCATCCTGAACTTCGCTTATTAGAGACGAAACCACTTCTGTCATTTGCGGATTTTGCATTTGTTCTCTTAAAATTTCCAAAGCCCTAAAAAGCGTTAAGCCCGATGAAAGCATTGACGAGAGCTGTCTTGTAAAAAGCACTAAATCAGACTGTTTAACTTTTTTAAAAAACGGAAGCGTCAAAAGATTACTGTCTGTCTTTTCAATTGTAATTGGAACAAGATTTTTTGCCCTTAAATAATCCGCAGCCTCGTTAATGTCTTTTGCGTCCAATAAGCCTTGAGAGAGTTTTCCATCGGAAGTTGCTGCTTTATATCGTAGTTTCATCCCGTTAGAAACCCTCCTTTATAAGGAACATATTTAGTTCGTTGTTCACTGATACAAACATAGTTTCTAACGGGATTCATATTATCCCACCATTCTTAAAAGTTCTTCGGGTCTTAAAGCATAGCCTTTTGCGGTTTCCAAACTTATGGTTCCTGCTAAAACCAGAGAGGCAAGAGATGATTCAAGTGTAATCATACCCGCATCTTGCGACGTCTGAATTATAGAATCAATAAGATGCGTTTTTCCTTCTCTTATATTTGTTGCAATGGCAGATGTGCCGATTAAAACTTCAACTCCGGGTACCCTTCCACCGTCAATCCTTGGTATTAATCTTTGTGAAATAACACCTTTTAAAGTTGAAGCAAGCTGAACTTTAACTTGAGACTGCTGACTTGCCGGAAAAGAATCGATAATTCTATCTATTGTTTGCGCTGCCGAATTTGTATGTAAGGTTGAAAACACCAAATGGCCTGTTTCGGCAATTGTCAGAGCCGCCGCAATGGTTTCGGGGTCGCGCATTTCTCCAACCAAAACAACATCCGGATCTTCACGGAGAGCTGATTTTAAAGCCAAAGACCAGGAATGAGTATCCAAATCCATTTCTCTTTGCGAGATAATACTCTTTCCGGCAGGATACAAATATTCAATCGGGTCTTCTATGGTTAATATATGAGCCGCTTTAGAAAGATTTATTTCATTAATGATTGCCGCAATTGTAGTTGATTTGCCATGACCGGTTGGACCTGTCACCAAAATAAATCCCTGTTTTAAATTAGCAAACGAATGGCAGATGCTTGGCAATTTTAATTCCTCTACTGTTCTTATTTTAGGCTGCAAATATCTAAACGCCGCGGATAAAACTCCTCTTTGGTAATAAAGATTTGTCCTAAATCTTCCCAAATCTCCGTAAGCCCCTCCGCCGAAGCCGAAAGAAAAATCAATTTCTTTATTATTGGTTAAGAGTTCTTTTTGTTCAGGCTTTAGTATTGAAAAAATCATTGCTTCCATTTCGGAAGCTGTTGCCGGAGTATAATTGGAAAGATATCTTAATGCTCCGTCAATTCTTAAAGCAGGCGGAATACCCGGTAAAAGGTGCAAATCCGATGCGTTATTTTTTATAGTTAAATCCAAAAGTTCGTGAATATCCATAACTTTAAAATTACTAATTATTCTAATTTCTAATTAACCTAAGAACGTTTTAGAAATTAGGTCAATTAGAGCAATTAGGTCAATTTACTCTACTCCTGGGCAACTCTTAATACCTCTTCAACTGTTGTAATGCCTGCAAGCACTTTAAGATAACCATCCTGTTTCATCGTTATCATACCTTCGGAAATTGCTTCTTTTTCTATTGTACCAGAATCAGCGTGCTGTAAAATCATAGAAGCAATTTTGTCGGAAACCGGAAGCGTTTCAAAAATACCAATTCTTCCTATGTATCCTGTATTGCCGCATTCCTCGCAGCCTTTTCCTTTATAAAACCTTATTTCTTTTTTACCTTCTGGAAAATATTTTCCCAAAACTACTTTCATTTCATCAACGATTTGACTAGGAGGGGTAAATTCCATTTTACAATGAGGACAAATTTTTCTGACGATTCTTTGCCCTAAAACCGCGTTCATGGTGGAAGCAAGTAAAAATGTTTCGGCACCTAAATCCAAAAGCCTTGGCAATGCTCCTGCCGCATTTGAGGTATGAAGTGTAGAAAACACCAAATGACCTGTTAATGCTGCCTGAATGGCAAGCTCTGTTGTTTCTTTATCACGAATTTCTCCAACAAGTATTATGTTTGGATCCTGCCTTAAAAAAGACCGTAATCCTTCGGCAAAAGTTAAGCCGACAGCAGGATTAACCTGCACCTGGTTAATTCCGGGCATTTGGTATTCAACCGGATCTTCAAGAGTTGAAATGTTAACTCTTGTTGTATTTAATTTATTTAAAACAGAATAAAGAGTTGTTGTTTTTCCACTACCTGTTGGACCTACCACTATAATTATTCCATGAGGTCTTAGCATCGCAGTTTCCAGATTTCTTAAAGACGAGCCGTTTAATCCAAGCTCTTCCAACGAAGGAACTCCGCCGGATTTTCTAAGAAGCCTCATAACTATTTTTTCGCCGAAAGTCGTGGGAAGTACCGAAATTCTTAAATCTACTTCTTTATCTTCAATTTTAAAATTAAAACGTCCATCCTGCGGAGTTCTGTGTTCGTCAATTTTCATTTCGGATAAAATTTTGATTCTGGAAATAACTGCTTCCTGAACACTTTTTGGCAAAGATAATTTATCGTATAAAATTCCGTCAATTCTATAACGCACCCTAATCCTGTCTTCCTGCGGCTCAATGTGAATATCTGAAGCTCTGCTGGTTACAGCGTATTCCAAAATTGTTGAAACTATTTTTGCAATCGGAGCTTCCTTAATAATTTCGGAAATTTGCGTTGCGTTGACTGTTTTAATTTTATTTTGCGTTTCGGTTTCTTTTAAAGCCTCTCCTACTTCGCCGACAATTTCTTGCCTGTACTGCTGATTTATAGCTCTTTGGACTTCCGGCACGGATGCTGCAAACGCTTTAATATTTTGCCCTGTTTTTTCTCTGACAAAAGTAACCGCTTCCAAATCTACAGGATTACTCATGGCAACTGACAGGGTTTTAGTTTTTTCATCGTAAGAAAAGGGGATTAAAGAAAATCTTTCAGCCACGACTCTTGGCACAAAACCCAAAGCCTGGGGAGAAAAAGAAATGTTATCCAAAGAAACAAAGGGGATATTTAATAACTTTGCTTTTTCTTCGGCAAATTTTTCAGGAGAAAGAATATTAAGAGATTCTATAATCGACTCTTCGGAAATATCTTTACTAGCACTTTTAACCTTGATATCATCGTACTGCGCTTTGCTGATTAATTTATCGCTAAGTAAGATATCAGACAGAGTCTGATTGGGATTTATTGATTGTGATAAATTTACTTGATCGGGCATTACTATTATAGTAATTAAAATTGAGCTATAATGTCAAGGAAATTACTATCAATAAATTGATACTAGACGCTAGAAACTAGAAATTAGATTTTGAAAATAGAAATTAGAAGATAGAAAACCAGCTTCCGTCTTCAAACTTCAAATCCGAACTTCGAGTTTCTATAATCCAGTATCAAATACTTTTATGCAAAGTATACTTATTACCGGAACGACTGAAAAAACTAGGGGAAAAGCTTTGGAAATTATTAAACAAAATAATATTTCTAAGTTTGACGTTGACACACTTGAAACCGAAAAAGCAGTCGGAATAGGCGACATCAGGCTTTTGCAAAAACGCGTCTTTTTAAAACCCTTAAAAAGCAAACAAAAAGCAGTAATTTTAGAAGCTTTTCAAGGCATGACAATTGACTCTCAAAATACTTTTTTAAAGTTACTGGAAGAACCGCCAAATAATACTATTATTATAATTCTTGTTAATTCGCATGATTTTCTCCTTCCGACAATTCTTTCAAGATGTAATATCATAACTTTAGAAAAATACGAAAAATTAGAAAAAGAAGCTATCGAAGAATATTTAAAAAGCTTAAAAGCCATTCAAAAAGGCGGAAATGCTTTAAAACTCGCGCAAGATAACGCAAAAACTAGGGAAGAAGCGCTAAAATTTTTAGAAAATTTAATGCTTGCAGCACAGGAAAATTTGGCAAATGATAGAACTTTGATCAAACTATTTAAGAATATGCAAAAAACCTATACTATTATTAAAACAACCAATGTCAGTCCGCGCTTTGCTTTAGAGAATTTGTTCTTAAACTCAAACTAATATATAATAGTTGCTTGGAAGAACAAAGAGTTATTACGCCTGGACAAATTAAATTATGGCAAAGATAGAAAGTAGACAACCGCAAACAGGAATGGAAGAAGCCCTTGCTTTCAGCAGAAAACTTCCCCAAATAGGTTTACATCCGGAAATAGCTCTTAGGGTAGGAAAAAGTAACTTACAAACACAAGAATTTGCAGCAACACTTTTTCCTACCCTAAGAGCTAAAATAATGCAAAACCAGCCAAACCGCTAAAAAATTCAATTCGTTAATAAAAATGCTATAATAAACTGAATAATGGTTGATAGAAAAGGAGCAAGACACATTGCCATACACCATATTCACAGTCCGCAAACTCCTGAACAAAGACGAGCGGAGTTTGATAAAGCAGTAGAAAATGTTACAAACTCTAGCTTTTCAGCAGAAGAACAACAAATCAGAATAGAAAATTTAAGAAAAGCTCACAAAATGGGCTTAACACCAGCAAAAGATATTTTTACCGCAAACTGTCCAAAATAAATCCTCTAAAAATTCGGACGGGAAAACGTGGTTTTGAAACTATCTTTCTCGCACCGACCCCTGGGGTTGAAGGCTAATCTTCGAAAACTAATTCTTTTATTTGCGCTGCTTCTTCTTCCGAGATGTCATACTCAGTAAATTGCTTATAATCTTTTGCCGGATTATTGTTAGCAAAGTAACTAAATATGTACGAAGGGTCAACAAGGTCATCTTTCTTTCCATCAATATAAACTGAATAGCTTGACCAAGGATAAAGCGCAAGCTCAACCCCTGGGGTTGAGCTTGAAATTGGATTTCGGTGTATGTAGCGGGATACTTGCAGGAGATACTCGTCCGATTCTATTAATTTTGCCTTAAAGCGACCCTGAAAAAGACTGCCCACCTGATCATACTTAATATTAAAATATTTTGCATAGCTTGTGCCAAGTCTTAACATGAAAAACGTAATAGGTAAATCTGTATCTTGCTTAACAAGAAAATGAAAATGATTCGGCATTAAACAATATCCCAAAACAGTAACACCAAATTTATCTTTATATTCTCTCGCTCGTTCCAAAAACCTCTTATAGTCTCGGGTTTGAAGAAAAATGTTTTGCTTCCTGTTGCCTCTGTTGTAAACATGATAATAAGAGTCCTTTTGAAAATACCTCGGGGGAGTAGCCATGTTCTAATTAAGACATAAAAAATCTCATGCGTCAACCCCTGGGGTTGAGCTTCAAATCGCGAGAGCAAGAACTTTATTCAGACGTTAACTTCTCCGGAAAATTTGGGTTAGAAAACTTATATTCTCCAAAATAGATGGTATAATTATTCTCGTTGCGTAACAAATAGTATGTTTAAGAATTTATTCAACGCATTACATATCCTAGTTAGTATTATACTTTTTTTAATATGGACGTTTGATCTTTTCCATAACCCAAGTATTCTTAATTTTTTAAGCTATTTTACAATAGAAAGCATTTTTCTGTATGCGCTTATTTCTATAATTTACGGATTAAATAAAGCAAATAACTCAACAGTTGATTCTCTTAGAGGAGCTGTCACAGCGTATATCATAGTAGTTTCAGTTGGTTTTGTTTTGCTGGTAGAAAAAACGCAAGGTTCATTAGTTTTACCCTGGGTAAATACGCTATATCACAAAATAATGCCTTTTATAATTCTGGCTGACTGGGTTTTCTTCCCGCCTAAAGTCCGCCTCGAATATAAGCAAATATTTTATTGGCTTATTATCCCATTGATATTTAGTGGGTATACACTAATTAGGGGATTTTTTATAAATTGGTATCCCTATGATTTTATTGACCCCGTAAAACATGGGTACCAATCCATATTGATTAATCTTTTCATCTTCTTAATGTTTTTAGTAATTACATCTTTTGTGATAATTTTTATAGGGAATAGCAGAATAAAATCTAAATAAATCCCCGGAAAATTTGGATTTGAAACCAATCCTCGCTACCACTAGTATACTTGTATACTAGTGGTAATCTTTCCACAAAAATCTCATATCGTTAAAGCGTCACGGATTAATAAACAGCAGGAATGGAGGGGAAAATTTGGTTTTACTCCCTTAAGCCTTCTCAAAAACTCTTCAAGGCGACGCCTTGAAGAGCTAAAATAGCCTTGAAACACATCCGCAAGGCGTCGCCTTGCGGAAAACTTACGGAACTACTGAAAAAGCAAATTGGCGGAGAAAATTTGGTTTTGGAAGCTCAAAATTTGACTTTATTTAATCTTGTAGTATAATTCAGGCATGTCATTTTTAGAAGGACTTAAGCAACAAAGAGCTAAACATGAAGCACGGGCAAGGGAAGATTATGAAAGACGACTACCAGAAATAACAGCTGCTCTAAGAAGACAAAAGGAGCAAGAAAAAGAGAAACAATTAAAAATTACCGCATTTAAAGACAGTCTCGTCTTAAGAATGGCTCGTGAACTGGCAGAATTATTACCGCATGGTGAGTATTATTATACCGATAAAAACTTTATAAGAGAAGAAGATATCGGGCATGCAAGATGTAGATGGCTAATAGAATCCAGCTACTATGGGGGTGTTAATGGTTATTTTGACATTTTTGGAAAAGAAGATGGACGAGTAACTGTAGGTGAAACTTCATTAACTACTGAAGAAGCAGGGGATACTGCATCTGTGGATAGAGCATTAGAGTTTAATTATAGGAATCCTAAGCGTGAAAAGACTGCC
>JAMCQQ010000340.1:887-4031 GCA_023379515.1 Actinomycetota bacterium | reverse complement strand
TCAGGCAGGACAACAATCGGTTGAAAACCAGATAGAGTCATTGGGCTCGAATTTATTAACTGTAATGCCCGGGTCACAAGCATCAAACGGTGTAAGAACAGCACAAGGGAGCACGACGACTTTAACATATGAAGATGCAAAAGCAATTGAAAATGCGAGGCTGCAATCTGTTAAAACTGTTTCTCCCGAACTCTCCAGACGAGCGCAAGTAGCAACAGGAAATAGCAATACAAATGTACAGGTTATGGGAATAACATCTGCTTATCAGGATGTTCGAAATATTACCATGGAAAGCGGTTCTTTTATAACGGACAATAACAACTCGGGTTTAAATAAAGTTGCAGTTTTAGGACCACAAGTAGTTTCCGATCTTTTTGGCCAAGACTCAAACCCTGTCGGAAGATCAGTCAGAATTAACAAAGTTTCGTTTAGAATAGTCGGTGTAACACAGTCTAAAGGCGGATCAGGTTTTCAGAATCAGGACGATATGGTTTTTATTCCATTGCTCACTGCTCAGAAGCAGATTTTTGGCGTTGATTATTTAAGCGATATTTCAATCGAAGCAAAATCTAAAGATGTAATGGCAGATGCACAAAATGAAGTCGGATATTTTTTGCTCGCCAGGCATAAATTATCCGATCCTTCCAAAGCCGATTTCAGCATCCTTTCCCAGGCAGATATTTTAGGCGCAGCCTCGCAAGTTACAGGAATATTTACAGCCCTTTTATCGGGTATTGCAGCAATTTCTTTGCTTGTCGGCGGTATTGGAATTATGAATATTATGCTTGTTACTGTAACGGAAAGAATTAAAGAAATAGGTCTTCGTAAGGCTTTAGGCGCTAAAAAGAAAACTATTATTACTCAATTTTTGGTTGAAGCAATAATGTTGACAGTTGCAGGCGGAGTATTCGGGATGGTTTTGGGAATTTTTATCTCTTATATTATAGCTTCTCTTATTAAGTTGCCTTTTGTTTTATCGTGGTCTTCGGTTGTTTTGGCAATAACAGTTTCAGGCGGAATTTCATTGACCCAGGTGATGGTATTTTATTTGGCTGGTACCCGGCTCGTAAAGCCGCGAACTTAAGCCCGATTGAAGCGCTTAGATATGAATAATTTTATTCTAAAATTCAAAATGCAAAATTCAAAGTTGGAAGGAGGTGATATATATTAAAAATAACACAATCTTGATTATTATAATAATAGTAGTGGGAGTTGGAGCATTCTTTGGCGGAATGAACTATCAGGGAAATAAATTGCTTAACTCTCAATCATTTAGGCAGGGTCGTCAAATGATGGGAGGTTCTGGTAATTTTCAAGGCAGAAATGGAATGATGGGTGGTAATAGAGCAGGGTTAAGACCAGTGACAGGAGATATTGTTAGCGCAGATAACAATTCAATAACTGTTAAGCTTTCTGATGGAAGCACAAAAATTGTAATCCTCTCGCAAAGTACAGCTATTAATAAATCAGAAAAGGGTTCTAAATCAGATTTAAAAACGGGTGAAAAGATAGCCGCCTTTGGCAGTGATAATTCAGACGGAAGCATAACTGCTCAAAATATTCAAATAAATCCTGAATACAGAGGGCGTATATCTACCTCATCTGCAAAATAGATAAAGTTAGTAGCAATAAAATACAAAATTTGTAACATTTTCCAGAGGAATACGTTTTACTATTACCTATGTTTCATGCTGCCTTAAAAGCAATTCGAAAACAAGGTGCATCTGCCATCTTACTGGTGCTTGCTGTTTTGCTCACTTTTACAACAACCGGAGTTGCTGCTTTCAAAATTGCAAAAAGCGATTCGTCTAATTATCAAAATGTTTTGGGAGTTTCCGATAGTGGCAAAAAGCTGAAAGACGATCAGAATTCAGATAAGGATGGAAGGGTAAAAAACGAAGAAAAAATAAATATTGGTTTAAAACCAAGCGTTATGCCGTCTTCGTCTATTACCAATATTAAATCGGCTGGCGTCAGAGCTAATTTAACGCCTTCTGCAATTAAGCCTATTTCGAGTCCTCCTGTTGCCAATCCGAATCCGCAAGTTGTTATCACTCAACAATCTGTTCAACCTGCTATATCAAGTAAATGTATAATTACTCTTTTCGGGCAGCAGTATGATGTGACAACTCTAAGGCAAACGCACAGCGGAGGGGATGTTTTTAAATGCGGAACGGATATGACATCTGTTTATCAGCAAAAACATGGGTCAAATGTTGCAATGGTGCAGTCTTATTTAGTTTCTGCGAATAGTAATTCTTCCAATGCTCAAATAACTCAACCTTCACAACAAAATCCTGCTTCACAAGCTGTCCAAAATAGAAAGGAAGAATATGACGATTAAATTTTTTAAGAATAGAAAATACCTGTTCTTACTTTGTTTATTCTTGCTTGCGATTTATTTTGTTTTTCTCTATCATTTGGCAAATAACAGAAAAGAGTTATCTAAAAAAAGAATAGTTTTGTCCGGAAAAACAAATTTGCCGTTAATATCAAAAGAAGAACTTAAAAATTATGACGGTGGAAATCCGAATAAACCAATTTACATAGGGCTTGATGGCTATGTTTATGACGTTACGACGGGGAAAAAATTTTATCAAAAAGGCGGCGCTTACCATTATCTTGCCGGTAAAGATTCCACAAACGAATTAAAGTTTTTTGGAGGAGATATAATTAAACGAAAATATCCGATAATAGCTATACTCAAAAAATGAAAAAATTTTTAGGCATTACATTAATTATTTTAAGCATAATTGTGACAATCAACTTTTTTGTCTTATCAAAGGAAAGTTTTTCTCTTGTTTTAACAAGACCTCTTTTGAGTTTAAGTCAGCTTGCTTCTCTGGTCGGCACTATTTTACTTTGTTTTTCTTTTATTACAGCAAGTAGGGCCTTATTTTTAGAAAGCTGGTTTGGAGGATTGGATAAAGTTTATAAAACGCATCAAATAATCGGGGCAATTTCTTTCGTTTTGCTTTTAAGCCATCCGATGTTTCTTATTGCCAATTATCTTCCCAATAGAAATCTTGCCTTATCTTTTATTTTTCCGGGTGCTAATTGGGCGAATAACTTTGGTATTTTTGCTCTTTGGATAATGATTGTTATTATATTCTTTACAATCTATGTAAAACTTCCTATTCTATT
>JAMCQQ010000340.1:0-877 GCA_023379515.1 Actinomycetota bacterium | reverse complement strand
CTTCATCAGTATATTGGTCTTGCTTTATTATTTGGCGCGCTTCATATTTTTCTTGTTAAAAGCGATGTATCAAGATACCTTCCCTTAAAACTTTGGATTATCTTTTTTCTATCTTTGGCGTTTTATTCTTATATTTATGTAAAGTTTTTATATTACCGCATTGGTCCGAAATATCATTATCTTATAGATGACTTTAATAGAATAGGAGATGTATTGGAAGTTTATTTAAAGCCGATTACGAAATCTTTGAACTTTAAGCCCGGGCAATTTGTCTTTCTGCAGTTTGAAGAACAAAACGATTGCGATATGCATCCTTTTTCGATTTCCTCGGATCCTTTAAACGGTTCGATAAGATTTTCCATAAAAATTGTAGGGGATTATACTTTAGGTTTAAGGAACTTAAAAAAAGGAACAAATGTTAAATTATGGGGACCGTATGGGAATTTTTCCGAAAGGTTTTTTCAGAATAAAAGCGCAGTTTGCATTGCAGGAGGAATTGGAGTGACTCCTTTTTTAGGCATGCTTTCTCTTGAATCAAAAGAACAAAATATTAACAGGGATGTCTTTTTCTTTTATTGCGGCAAAAATATCGATGAGCTTTGTTACCACAATGAGATAGCGTGCTTATCTCAAGCGTGTCCTTCGATTAAATATATTTCTCATTTTTCCTGCGATAAAGGAAGAATAAATGTAAAACAAATTCTTGAAGTAGTCGGTAATTTTAAAGATAAGCTGGTTTTCCTCTGCGGGCCGATTCTAATGATGAAAGATCTGGAAAAACAATTTTTAAAATTCGGAGTAAGTAAAAACGATATAATTTTCGAGGATTTTAACTTCAGATGAGTCTTTTAAAAAAGGTCATTTTTTTGGTTCTTCC
>JAMCQQ010000339.1:4307-4601 GCA_023379515.1 Actinomycetota bacterium | reverse complement strand
ATAGTAAATGCTGTGCCGGATGCAATTCGCCAGAGTGAAATGAATAAGCTCGTTGTATTTATGAGTCCTGAAAACAAGGCTGAGATAATTAAGGATTATAAATTAATCGATAAAAATTCTTCCGAATATGATAAATATTTAAAAGATTATCCCCAGCTCGGCGTAGAGCCTGTTTATGTTTTGGATAAAATCGATACGCAGGAAATCACTAAAATTAATCCTGTTATGGGCAGGGCGTTTGTCGCAGTTTCCGGAATCGAAAAAATAATATCCAACAGCAACAGTACTGGCTGC
>JAMCQQ010000339.1:0-4297 GCA_023379515.1 Actinomycetota bacterium | reverse complement strand
GGAAGCAGCTTCTGCAGGAAAAATGCTTGGAATCGATCTTTCGAAGATTCCGGCAGGAGCCACGCCTGATCAAATTTTTAGCATGCTGGCAAACCTGCCTACAGATCAAATTCAAAAAATACAGTCTGCAATTGATAAACAATTTGGAACAATAGGAGATAAACTAATAATCCAAATGGCAGTTGTTTCAGTAAAAGCAGAATATTCTGCACTTGGCATGAATACCAATAGTATACAGAATAGTTATATCTTGCGTACAGGACTTATAATGCTGCTTCTGACTCTTTTATCTGCAGCCAGTACTGTTGCTGTTGGATATTTTGCTGCTAAAACGGCGGGTGGGTTATCGAGGGATCTTCGTAAAAAAGTATTCGATAAGGTTGAAAATTTCTCAAATGCTGAGTTTGATAAGTTTTCCACTGCATCACTCATCACAAGATCAACCAACGATATTACCCAGATACAGATGCTTGTTATAATGCTGATGAGAATTGTACTTTATGCACCCATTCTGGGCATCGGGGGAATATTCCGCGCTCTCGCTAAAAGTACACATATGTCATGGATTATTGCTGTTGCCATAATTGTTTTATTATCGATAATACTTTTGGTATTTTCCATAGCTCTTCCCAGATTCAGAATTATTCAAAAACTTGTTGACAGGCTCAGTCTTGTAACGCGTGAAAATTTATCGGGAATGATGGTAATAAGGGCATTCAATACTCAAAAATTCGAAGAAGAACGTTTTGATAGAGCCAATATTGACCTTACAAACACGAATTTATTTATAAACCGCATCATGGTTATAATGATGCCGATTATGATGCTTATAATGAATGGAATATCCTTGCTTATTATCTGGGTGGGAGCTCACCAAATAGCGCAATCAAATATGCAGGTTGGTGATATGATGGCATTTTTACAATATGCCATGATGATTGTTATGGCATTCCTTATGATGTCAATAATGTTTATCATGGTACCGAGGGCTTCAGTTTCTGCCGGCAGAGTAGCTGAAGTTCTGGAATCCAGTTCGATTATTAATGACCCCAAGGATGTAAAACAATTTGACAGCACCCTTTATGGTGTAGTTGAATTTAAAAATGTCTCATTCCGCTACCCCGGGGCGGAAGAAGATGTGCTATGTGATGTAAGTTTTGCTACAAAACCCGGACAGACAACTGCATTTATCGGTTCAACAGGCTCCGGGAAGTCGACGATTGTCAATTTAATTCTTCGTTTTTATGACGTTACCGGTGGCAGTATACTGGTGGATGGTGCAGACATAAAGGAAGTTACACAATATGATTTAAGGAATAAAATTGGCTATGTCCCTCAGCAAAGTGTATTATTTTCAGGCACCATAGAAAGCAATCTGCGATATGCTGATGAAAATGCCAGTGATGAAAAAATAAGATCGGCTGCCCAAGTAGCGCAGGCAATGGAATTTATAACTGATAAGCCCGATGGATTTAGAACGGAAATTTCACAGGGTGGGAAAAATGTATCAGGCGGTCAGAACCAAAGACTTTCTATTGCGCGCGCTCTTGTAAAAAATCCTGAAATTCTTATTCTTGACGATTGTTTTTCAGCTCTTGATTTTAAAACCGATAAAGAGCTTAGAAAAGCACTTAAAACCTATTCGGGGCAAGCTGCAATAATAATTGTAGCTCAGCGGGTAGGTACAGTCAGGAATGCTGAACAGATTATTGTTCTGGACGAAGGCAAAATTGCAGGTAAGGGTACCCATAAAGAACTCATGGAATCCTGCGATACTTATAGAGAAATTGCGCTGTCTCAATTCAGCAAGGAGGAATTGGCATGAGTGAACAAAAAGGAAAGAATATGCATAATAGACCAATGGGCACTCCAGGCAATTTCAGCGGCCAGCGAAGTACAACCAGCAGCGCGCCACGTCCTATGGGCGGCCCTATGGGCGGTCCTATGGGAGGGAGAGGCATCGGAATGGCGGCAGAAAAACCCCGTGATTTTAAAGGCACAATGTCTAAGTTCATGAAGTATATAAGAGAATTTAGAGTATCGGTAATTATAGTTATTATATTTGCTGTTGTCTCAACTATTTTTGCAATAGTGGGACCAAAAATATTAGGCAAAGCAACAACAAAATTATTTGAAGGAGTAATTGGGAAAATAGCCGGAACGAGCAGTGGTATTGATTTCAAATACATTGGAAATATTATTTTGATTGCGATAAGTCTCTATTTTATTTCAGCTTTATTTTCATATGTGCAAGGCTGGATCATGACAGGTGTTTCGATGAAAATAACTTATCGATTCAGGAGAGATATATCGCAAAAAATCAACAGGATGCCCCTGAAATATTTCGACGGCACAAACCACGGAGAAGTAATTTCACGTGTTACCAATGATGTCGATACTGTCAGTCAGACATTGAACCAAAGTTTGACACAAATAATAACATCTACAACAACTGTAATTGGTGTATTGATAATGATGCTGACCATAAGCTGGATGATGACACTTGTGGCAGTCTTAATAGTACCGCTTTCTTTTATTATCATATTAGTTGTCATCAGGCGTTCACAAAAATATTTTAAACAGCAACAGGACTACCTTGGCCATGTAAACGGTCATGTTGAAGAGATGTACGGCGGCCACAATGTAATGAAAGCTTTTAACGGAGAGAGAAAAAGCATGGAGAAGTTTGACAGCTTTAATAATGTGCTTTATGGGGCTGCATGGAAATCACAATTTTTCTCAGGTATGATGATGCCGGTTACATTTTTTATCGGAAATCTTGGGTATGTAGCTGTGGTGGTACTGGGAGGATGGCTTGCAGTTCAAGGCAAACTGGCAGTTGGAGATATTCTTGCATTTATCCTATATGTTCGTACATTTATGCAACCCATCTCACAGCTAGCCAATATTTCGAATATTTTACAGCAGACTGCAGCCTCAGCAGAGCGTGTGTTTGAGTTTCTGGACGAAAAAGAAGAAATTTCTGAAACAAGCACTCCTGTTAAGCTTGATACAGTTTCCGGAAATGTTGAATTTAAAAACATCAATTTTGGATATAATCCTGGCCAGACCATAATAAAAAATTTTTCGGCAACAGTGAGCCCGGGACAAAAAATTGCTATTGTGGGCCCGACCGGAGCAGGAAAAACAACAATAGTTAAGCTGCTGATGCGTTTCTATGATGTAAATAACGGCGGGATATTTGTGGACGGTCATAATATTAAAGATTTTACCCGTAAGGACCTGCGTTCAATCTTTGGGATGGTTCTACAGGATGCATGGCTTTATAATGGCACTATTCTTGAGAATATAAGATATGGTGATCAGAGTGCAAAAGACGAGGAAGTAATCGAGAGTGCAAAAGTGGCCCATATCGACCACTTTATTCATACCTTACCGAATGGTTATAATATGGAACTTAATGAAGAAACCTCTAATATATCACAGGGTCAGAAACAGCTCCTGACAATTGCCAGGGCAATACTTGCAAAACCCAGGATACTTATTCTTGATGAAGCTACCAGCTCCGTTGATACCCGTACAGAACTTCTTATCCAGAAAGTTATGGATGATTTAATGAAGGATCACACAAGTTTTGTGATTGCCCATAGACTCAGTACTGTCCGCAATGCCGACTTAATACTTGTAATGAATAATGGTGATATTGTCGAGCAGGGCAGGCACGAAGAACTTCTTACAAAAGGCGGCTTTTATGCCAATCTTTACAATAGCCAGTTTGAAACAAAAAATGAAAATGCTTTTTAAGGATAATAAATAATTTTCTCCTGTTGATTACCGGTAATAATTTTTTTGCTATCAATTATTGGTAATAATCATGCAATATAAGTAATTCTGGAGGCATCTAAAATTTCGTGATAAAAATAAATTGATAAGCCAAGATGGGTATTGAGAAAACCATTTGAAGGCTTAAGCAGGCATGGTTCCTCCTCCGGGAGAAGAGCGAAGCCTGAAACTGAGCTGGCTTTTACTCGCCGGGGAAAAGCCTGCGTGTTTTTGAAATACCCATCATGGCTCTTAAAATTTTCCTTTATTGCTATCACGAAATTTTAGATGCTAACAGTAATTCTTCATCATTTGATTAGTAAAATTATATATAATATAATTCTGTTTAAATTTATTCCTTTGAGCCAATGGTTTGAAAAAAATAATGTCAGACAAAAAACTTTTTTCAATTACACTTCTCCCCAGCGAAAAGACCATTAAAGTTCCTCAAAATTACAATTTAAGGCAGGCAATACTGGATTGCGGTATAGATATAGAATCTTCCTGAGATTAC
>JAMCQQ010000338.1 GCA_023379515.1 Actinomycetota bacterium | reverse complement strand
ATGTCCATTTTCTAATAAGTTTAACAAAGCAAATAAGAGAATCTATTTTGGAAGATAAATTTCAATCCCTTAAGAAAAAATGGGTAGTGTGATAAGATAGTTTTATGAGTAAAGTTGTGTTTTCGGGAGTTCAGCCAAGCGAAATCTTAAGAGTCAAATAAATGATATGCTAAAAATATGCCTATCGTTTTTTCGACCCACTCCAAAAATCAGCTCAAAAGGCGAAAAATTTCTCAAAAAACAGCTTTAGACGCTATTAGAAACCCTGATGAAATAGTGTCAAGTTTTAAAGATAGAAAGTTGCGACAAAAACAAATTGGTGGTAAACTGTTGGAAATTGTAACAAAGACAGAAGGTTCTAAAATCACAATAATTACAGGATATTTTGTTAAAAAATAATATGAAGGTTCAATACGACCCTAAAATAGACGCAATTTATATAGAATTAGCAAAAGGAATATACAAAAATACACGTAAAGTTTCCGATGCTATTTTAGTGGATGAAGATAAAAAGGGAAAAGTTTTGGGGATTGAAATTTTAGATGCGACAAAAAACGTTAACGCTTTTAATCCTAAAAATCTAAAACTTTTTATAAGCCCCCAATAATCACAAAACTGCTATAATTGCCTCATAGGAAAATGAAGACTTTAAGGATTAAGATTATACTTACTTGTTGGGAAAAAGAACTCGTATGGCGCGTGATTGAGATTCCTGAAAATAAAACGCTTCATCAGCTGCATCTTGCAATTCAGAAAGCATTTGGCTGGTACAACGATCATTTATATTCATTTTTCATGAGCAACAACAGGATGGATAGAAAGGGAGAATACACGAGTCCGGTTGGCATTGAAGAAGCAGGAGAGGATGCGTTATCGGCAGCAGAAATAAAGTTAAAAGATTTGAACTTACAATTAAAGAAAAAATTTCTCTACCTCTATGATTTTGGTGATAATTTAGATCATGAAGTAGAAGTGGTAGGCTTTGGTGAAGCGGATGACTTCCATAAATACCCCCAACTTATAGGCGCATTCGGCGCAGCGCCCGAACAGTATGCAATCCGGCGACCGTCTCTGAAAGAGGAAGCAGAGGATAAAGACGACTATTTTGATGATTGCTATGTTTGCCAAGGACTCAAGAAAATGGGTTTAAAACATGAAACTATTGATATGCAGACAGGAAAAATAATAAAGCAGAAAAAGAATGAACGTTCAGCAAAACTTGCAGGAAAGAAAAAATAGTTTGACAAAATAAAGAAATATTGTTACTATTGAGTTATGGCAGAGCAACAAGAACAGCCCTAGGGAGAAGCTTTAAGTATAGAAGCAGTAGATGTAAAGGCTAGAGATTATGTAGCAGATATTGCTAATTTTTTGAGGACAAACGAACAATTTGAAGGACAAGCGTCTGACATACTACTGAAAACAATGCTTCCCCTTTCAGAGACGGCAGACCCGAATTTAGGATTTGATTTAAGTAAAGTTGATGGGAAAGGAATATATAGGTTTAGAATACATCAAATAAATCCACTTTCACTTACAATAGAAGACTATGAAGATGTTATACAAGACCCGTTTCATTATTCGGATTTAATTCAACTTACAAGGGCAAACATTACAGATAAGTTGCCAGGTAAAATTGTATATGGCGGAATAAGCGATGAGACACACGAATTTGAAACATCAGAAAATACAGAAGCGGTAGACAAAATTAATACGTTTATTGAAAAATTTAAAAGAGATTTGCAAGAAAATACTCAACAAGAACAACCTCGGGAATAGTTTAATTCTGCTATAATTAGAATAATGAGTAAAGTTATTTTTTCGGGAATACAGCCTTCGGGGAATTTACACATTGGTAATTATATCGGCGCAATTTCGCAGTGGGTAAAAATGCAAGATAGCACAGAGAGTATTTTTTGCATCGTTGATTTACACGCCATAACAGTTCCGCAAGATCCTGTTCAACTTAAAGAAAAAGTGCTGGAAGTAGCTGCGTTATATTTAGCCTGTGGAATTGACCCTAAAAAATCCCATATTTTTGTTCAATCCGAAAATCCAAACCACCCGTATCTTGCCTGGATTTTGAATACAATTACACCTTTTGGAAGCTTAATGAGAATGACGCAGTTTAAAGATAAGTCGGAAAAACATGAAGTAAACGCCGGGCTTTTTGATTATCCGGTTTTAATGGCGGCAGATATTCTTTTATACCAAAGCGACGAAGTGCCGGTTGGGCAAGATCAAAAACAGCATATCGAGCTAACCAGAGATTTGGCTGAAAAATTCAATTCGAAATTCGGAGAAACATTCAAGCTTCCTACACCTGTTATTTCTAAAGAAAGCGCAAGAATAATGAGCTTACAGAATCCGGACAATAAAATGAGTAAATCAGATACTAATTCACTTGCAACAATCAATTTATTAGACTCGGAAGAGCAAATCAGAGAGAAAATCCAAAAAGCTGTTACAGATTCGGGCTCAAAAATTTCAAGAGATAAAAGCTCCGAGGGCTTATCTAATCTTTTGGTTATTTACTCCGCTTTTAAGAATCAGGATTTAAATAAAACCTATGATGAAGTAGAGGGAAAATCATACCGCGAGTTCAAGACCCTGCTTGCCGATTTGGTTGTCCAGGTTTTGGCAGAAATCCAAAAAAAATATTATCAGATAAGATCAGATGAAAGTTTACTTCGTAAAATTCTTGATGAGGGCAGAGATTTTGCCATAGAAAAATCATCGCAAACTCTTCAAAGCGTAAAAGAAAAAGTAGGACTAGCTTAAATTTTCAATTTTCAATTTTTAAATATTTTGTTGGATTGTCTCCTTCTGCCAATCCCCTTGTAATTCCAGCAATTTAACAATCCAACAATCTAGCAATTATTATTTATACATTGAATGTCAGCTTCATTTTATGTTATACTTCATCCTGCCCGCAAGGCCCTATGTCTAGTATGGTAGGCGGGAAACTATGGCAGGAATAAAAAGACCCAAAAAATTAAAGTATGTAAAAGTAAAGATGAAGTTTTCGTGGAAAAATATCATTATTTACGCATTTTTAATTCTTTTTACTTCATTTTTGTTTTTTGGTGCAAGTCAACCTTCGGGAAAATCCTTAGACAGCGTTAAAACAGTACCTATATCAAATATTATTGAGCAGGTTAAACAGGGAAAAGTGAGTTCAATTGATGTTTATCCCAATAAAATAACCGCTACCACCAAAGAAGGTCTAATACAAAGCTTTAAAGAGGTAAACGTTGATGTTTACCAGTTATTTAAAGATGCAGGAGTTAGCCTAGGAAGCACAAAAGTTGTAATAAAAGACGATACGACAATGAATAACTGGATCAATATTCTAACCTCTGTTTTACCGATTCTTTTAATGGTGGCATTTTTCTATTTTATCTTTAGGCAAGCAAGAGGAGCACAGGAAAGCATCTTTTCTTTTGGAAAGTCATCGGCAAAGCTGTTTAACAAAGATAAGCCAAGTGTAACTTTTGCAGATGTTGCAGGCGTTGATGAAGCAAAACAGGAACTTACCGAAGTTGTGGATTTTTTAAAAAACCCCGGTAAATATAAGGCAATGGGAGCTCGTACGCCAAAGGGCGTATTAATGATTGGGCCCTCGGGAACCGGAAAAACCCTTTTGGCAAGAGCAACAGCCGGGGAAGCAGGAGTTGCTTTTTTTTCTATGGCTGGAAGTGAGTTTATGGAAATGCTGGTTGGAGTAGGAGCATCAAGAGTAAGAGATTTATTTAATACTGCTAAAAAAGCCCAGCCAGCAATTATTTTTATCGACGAAATTGACGCAATAGGAAGACAAAGAGGCGCCGGATTTATGGGCGGACACGACGAAAGAGAGCAGACTTTAAATCAGATTTTAGTTGAAATGGACGGGTTTACACCAAATGAACAACTGGTTGTAATTGCCGCAACCAATAGGCCTGATGTTTTAGACCCTGCCCTTATAAGACCAGGCAGATTTGATAGGAGAGTTATGCTGGAGCTTCCGGACGTTAACGGTAGAAAAGCAATTTTAGCTATCCACGCTAAAGGAAAGCCGTTTGAAAAAAATGTCGATTGGTTAAAAATTGCCAAAAGAACAGTCGGATTTTCCGGTGCAGATTTAGAGAACATGTTAAACGAAGCAGCGATTTTAGCAGCAAGACTTGGTAAAAAAGCAATTGATATGAGCGATTTGGAGGAAGCAGCCACAAAAGTAAAATTAGGACCTGAAAAAAAGAGGCTTCAGACAGAAGAAGATAGAAAAATGACCGCTTATCACGAAGCAGGTCATGCTTTGGTTTCCTGGTTTATGCCCAGTATGGATCCGGTTCACAGGATTTCAATTGTTTCAAGAGGAATGAGTTTGGGACATACAATGATGGAGCCGATGGATAGAATTCACGAAACGAGAACACATTTATTAGAACAAATTGCTGTTATGCTTGGCGGAAGAGCAGCAGAAAATTTGGTTTTTAAAGAAATGACAACCGGGAAACCAAAGCATG
>JAMCQQ010000337.1 GCA_023379515.1 Actinomycetota bacterium | reverse complement strand
TTTTGCCTTTTATTACCTTAAAATGATTATTCTTTTCATGCAACTGCCGCAGCTTATTATAAGTATCATCTTTGCTGCCGTCGTCTACAAGGATAACTTCATAATTTCTGCCCAGTTTTGAGAGAACGGGCTCCAGGTTATCATAAAGCGGCCAAACATTATCTTCCTCATTATATACCGGAATTACTATAGAGATTTCTATTTTATTGCCTGACGGGCTATTTGCTGTTTTAGTTCCTTTATTTATCATTTTTATTTAATTTTTATAATATTTCTCCGCTTTTTCTGCTGTTTATATACCATGCCATAAACTTATTTATGCCTTCTTCTATACGGGTTTTTGGGTTATATTTTAACATTTTCTTTGCCTTTAATATATCTGCATACGTAGCCGGCACATCCCCGGCTTGCGCACCGGCATATTTAACCACTGCTTTTTTATTTGCGGCTTTTTCTATGAATTCGATAAGCTCAGTGACTTTTACAGGGTGGGAATTCCCAAGATTTATAATTTCATATCCTTTAACATTTTCAAGATTTGATGCAATAACATCCACAATGTCTTCCACATATGTATAGTCCCTTGAGGATGTTCCGTCACCAAAAATTTCTATTGGTTTTCCTTCAGTTATCAGTCTGGTAAATTTATATATGGCCATTTCTGGCCGCTGCCTCGGTCCATATACCGTAAAGAACCTGTAGCAATAAACTGAGATATTAAAGAGGTGACTGTAAGTATAGCAGATAAGTTCGCCAGCTTTTTTTGTTGCTGCATACGGTGATATAGGCCTGTCAACATTATCTTCTTCGGAAAATGGTATTTTTTTATTCCCGCCGTAAACAGAAGAAGAAGAAGCAAATATAAATTTACCAATTCCATATTTTCTGCAGCATTCGAGAATGTTTATTGTGCCCTGCACATTTACTTCTTCATAGAGGCAAGCATTGAAAATCGAAGGTATTACTCCGGCTCTTGCTGCAAGGTGTATTACCATATCAAAATGGTGTTTTATAAAAACTTCTTCCAGTTTCTCCCTGTCAAGAATATCCATCCTGTAAAGGATAAAGTTTGGGCCGCCTTCAAGGTTGATTAAGTTTTCTTCTTTGATTTTTGGATTATAATAATCATTGAAGTTGTCTATGCAGATGATTTTTTTATCTGCACAAATAAGTTTTTCGCATAAATTTGAGCCGATAAAACCGGCTCCGCCCGTGACAAGAATATTCATAAAAACCAAGTAATTTTGTTATCCAAAAATTATTTCTTTAATATAAAATATTAATTTATAATATAAAAGCATAAATAGCAATTGCCTTGAAATCAAATATGATTAAATGTTAAATAGCAAAAGTAACTTTATTACCGGTTATTTCAAAGACTGGAAAAACATCCTGACTTTTATTTTTTTAATTGTCCTGACTGGTCTTGGCATTTTTCTGAGAATAAGAAATCTCGGGCACCTGTCATTCTGGGGTGATGATGGTCATACTGTTATAGGTACCCTCGGCATACTGCAGTATGGTTATCCGAAACTGCCTTCAGGTTTTGTATTGTTTCATGGTATATTTGATTATTATCTTAATGTAATCCCGGTACTTATTTTTGGACCGACCGAATTTGCTTTCAGAATTATAAGTGTCGCATTTGGCGTATCAACCATATTGCTTGCATATTTTGCAGGAAAAGAAATTGCCAATAAATTTGTAGGCTTTCTCGCAGCATTTTTGATTGCTTTTTCAACCTGGTATATTCAATTTTCGAGGGAAGCACGATACTTTGCTGCACTTCAGTTTTTCTTTTTGCTTTCGCTTTTCTTTTTTTACAAGGGCTTTGTAAAAGAACAAAAGCCCTTCAGAATCCTGACCATTATCTTTTTTATAATTACGCCATTGATACATGGAATCGGTTTTACACTGCTTCCGGCATTCTTGGTCCTGTTATTCTTATACGGCAGAAATTTTTTCAGAAGAAAAATACTGGTACCCCTTGCAATTATAATAATATTTGATGCGCTTCAGATAATAAATCAGGTTTTTTTCTGGAAGGTTGGTAGAAGCTTTTACTCTCCGGATAACAGCCTCAGGTCCCTAATTGATGCATATTTCCGGCTTCCTGACCCTTACTACTTTAAGATTCTTAATATAATGTTTCCGAGAATGTTTGTGGTATTTTTACTTGGAACAGGCATTTTTATTGCATTTTCCATCTTTTTATCCGTACAGAAATCTTTTAAATTCAATGAATTATTTCTAAATGAAACAGAGATGGTAGCCGGCAGGGCAAGGTTTCCTTTCAACATCTTCATGCTTTATTTAATATTTACAATAATCGTAACTATCATATCTTTCGGGCAAATGTATAATCAGCAGAGATATATCTATTTTCTGATGCCGCTTTTTGTTTTGATTTTTTCTTATGTTTTATACCTGTGCGCCGCTGTAATATCAAAATGGATCTTTATTGCTTTAAGCAAGATTGGCAACGGAAAGCTTACCTCAAAGCATTATGATGACCAGGCAATCAGGGTAGCAGGAAATATATCAAATACAGGAAATTGGTCAAAAACTAAGATTCAAATTTATTTCAGCATAATTTTGACAGTTGTATTTATTACTGCTTCCTTCTTTACGATAAGTGGTATTAATATAAAGGAAGCAAATGCGATCCCCAATATAAAGCACAGCGATAGGCTAAATACACTTTATTCCATCTCAACTACTATGACTTATCACTGGGATGCAGGCGCTACAGGCAGATATGTTGCAGAACATGCCGGAAAAGATGACATTGTCATCACAACCGATATTTACAATACTTATCCGTATACGAAAAAAGTAGATTACTGGCTGTGGACCGGAAATCTGGTTTCATGGCGGCCGTATCATCAAGCTGGTGATGAGATTCGTGACGACACATACGGAGTAGTTGTAATCAGGGATATTTTTAAATTTATAGAAGTCCTGAATAAAAACTATGATAAAAATATTTGGATAATAGGATCATCTTCACTTGTCCATGGCGACCACGTTGATCCGGTATTTAAAAAATTTTTGGACAGCAGACAATCCAACCTTGTCCTGACAGGAAGGGACAATGTTTCAAGGCTTTACTTGTTTCCGGCAATTTCTTCCAAAGAAAGAGTTGCGGTTACCGATTTTATATCATCAACTTCCGAAAACACAATTAAACCTGACAGCAGCGGAAAAATAAATCTGGATTTTACGGCAGAAAAAAGTGGCCCGTTTCTTGTAAGCGGTTGGGGAAAAGTAGAGAAGCTGACAGGTACATGGGGTCTTGACGGCAGGGCGGTACTTTTTCTGGATACCGGCAACGGCTCTTTTGATGTTACCGGAGAAAGCACATTGAAGATCACCGCACGTCCGCTGCCTCACCCAAAACTTATTCAGGAGATAAGTCTTTATATAAATAATGAGTATGCCGGTACTCTTAAGCTTGACGGCAAGGATGACTTCAAAATATATTCCATAAGCTTAAAACCAGGATCATTCAGACAAGGGTTAAACGTTATTGAATTTCGCTACAGTTACAGTTTTAGTCCACTGAAGCTGGGGCTTGGCAGTGACGGTCGAAACCTTGCGGTGTTGTTTAAAGGAATTGAAATCAGTAATTAATATGTTATTTTAAATCTTAATTCAATAATTATATGTTGATGCATTGGAAGCATCTAAAATTTCGTGATAAAAAATAAATTAATAGGCCATGATGGGTATTTCAAAAACACGCAGGCTTTTCCCCGGCGAGTAAAAGCCAGCTCAGTTTCAGGCTCCGCTCTCCTCCCGGAGGAGGAACCATGCCCGCTTAAGCCTTCAAATGGTTTTCTCAATACCCATCCTGGCCCTTAAAATTTTCCTTTATTGCTATCACGAAATTTTAGATTGTAACTGATGCATTTTTCTTCTTGCTTAAATCATTCATTGTAATTACAATATTTATATTTTTTAGATAAAAAGTATTTAAATAAAATAGGAAATTTATAAAATTGGAAGCTTCTAAAAGTAAAACCAGAAAAACGGTTTCTATAATTTTAATTGTTTTCGGATGTATTGTGCTTCTTGCTGCAGCCTTCCTTGGCATCAGAACTTATTTCGAGTATAAAAAAATATATGAAGAGAGCCAGAAAATTATTGAAGAGCAAAAGAAATATGATGCTTCCAACTTTGAGGACAGCAAATCCAACTATGTAAAATCTGCCGTACAGAAAGAGGTAAATCCCGGAGAAGTTATACAGTTTGAGATTTTTTATAAAAATACCGGGCTGGTCGCCGCAAAGGATTTGAAGATTGAAATCAGCGTTCCTGAAAACTGTACAGTAGTTGCAAAACCTCTTGAAGGTTATACATATGAGATAAAATTGGACTCAATCATTATCAGCACAGGCAATCTGGAGGTGGGTAAGGAAGGAAAAGTAATTGCAGCTTTCAAAGTAGATTCACCGCTTGATAATGGCACAAAGATCAACTCTCCCAGAGTGAAGCTTTATTATTATAAGGAAGCTCTGCTTATTGGTAAAAAAGATAATTTCAGTAAGGACCTTTCATCAACGGAAGTATTTGTGGTTAAAAGTGCACCTGATTTCAGCAAGTCTGCTTTGTCAATAGAAGGTGAAAGCGGTGATAGTAAAAATATTGTGTCATATGGAGATGAAATAATCTATAAGGTTAATATTTATAATAATGGTAATATGGATGTCAAGGATCTGGAGGTTAAAATCACCAGACTGGATAATCTTATAGTGGATACCGGTAAAAACCCTGACTTTAAAATTACAGGAAATGAAGCATTATTGAACCTTACCAAAATGAATGCCGGAGACATGAAATACTTTTACTTATATACAAAGATAGATCCAAAAGCGGAGAATAATTCCAATATATTGCCGGTTCTTAAAATAAAATATGGCCAGGAAAACGTGCAAAAAGATGCTCCCTTAAGTATTCTTAAGCTCTATCCGTCATTTACAAAGTCCAATCTGAAAATTGCAGGGAGGGGCGGGGGTGGCCTTTATTCAGGTGATGTCGTTGATGTTACAGTAAATGTTACCAATAATGGCAACATCGAAGCCACTAATGTGCTTGTTGACCTGGTTATATCAAACTTATTTATCCTTGAGCAGGGAGAACGGCACTGGAACATTGCAAAGCTTGCGATCGGTCAAACTGCTTCTTTTCACAGCAGCTTAAAGATAATCGAAGGAGTAATTAAAGATACTTATGCAACCCTCCGCCTGGATATTGCATCGGATGAAATATCCGTTTTCTCAACTGCAAATTCCAAAGTTTTAGTTTCGGGTGAAAGGCCGTTTACAAGAAACCAGATACCTATAGTTGCTCTTCATGGCATTGATGCTGCCCCAAGTGGATTTTATGAGCTCAGCACATCTGAATTTGATTATTTATGCGGGACATTGAAAGCTCTTGGCTTTAAAACCATAACTTTAATGGACCTGCTGAATTATCTGGATAAAGGCAAAAGATTACCTGAAAAACCTGTAATTTTAACATCCGATGATGGTTACCAAAATATCTATACATATGCATTTCCAATTCTGCAGAAATATGGATTCAAGATGACCGTGTTTCTTGTTACCGGTCTTATAGGAAACTCAAATGCAGACAGGAGGCTCAATGAATTTGACATAGGCAAATCGGGCATTCCAGTCAGGCCAATGCTCATATGGCCCGAAGTTGGGGCAATGAGCAGGTATGGAATAGAGTTTATGTCACATACCGTATCACACAGGCAAATCGGAGATCTTTCAGATGATGAAGTAATGTTTGAGCTGGCTCAATCCAAGGCAGATATTGAATCTCATTTAAAACGGCCCGTTCCGTTTATCGCCTGGCCATTTGACAATTTTTCAAATCGTGCCATCGATGATCTGCCACAGCTGGGGTATCGCGGGGCTCTCAGGTATAAAGGTGGAGTTGAAGATGTAAGATCGATAAATATTTATGCAATCAAGAGGATTCCTTTCTACAGTACCACCCCGACCAGCGATTACACTAATTTGATGGGGATACAATAAAAATTCGGGGAAGCATATAAAATTTCATGATAAAAAATAAATTGATAAGCCAGGATGGGTATTGAGAAAACCATTTGAAGGCTTAAGCGGGCATGGTTCCTCCTCCGGGAGGAGAGCGAAGCCTGAAACTGAGCTGGCTTTTACTCGCCGGGGAAAAGCCTGCGTGTTTTCGAAATACCCATCATGGCTCTTAAGATTCTTCTTTATTGCTATCACGAAATTTTAAATGCTAACAAAATTCGGTTAAGCTTTTATTATTGGCTGCTTTATGATATAAAATTAAATTGGTTATTCGTAATTGTCTTGAACGATACCTGTAATTTCTAGAATATAAATAATTTTAATTTTAATTTTTTATTATGAGAATTTTTTTAATAGTTATAACTTTTATTAATACAATGCTTTACCTGCTTATATATGCCTATTATGAGAATATAATGGGACTTTTTGGCAATTTAAATGTAGGCGGCGGCTGGCTCAGTTTTTTAAAAATCCTGGATCTGATAATAGTCGGGTTCCTTATTGGCTTGATAGTTTCATTATCACTGCGGTTACACATTGAGAAAAGTTTTTTTGACTATAGGATGCTTTTGATTGTTGGAATCCTGCCTTTTATTTTTCTGGTTCTTTCTCCGGCGCCGGTCATTAATTTCTTTGTGACAAAACTTTTTAACTCAAGCAGGCAGATAAGTGAAGCAGCCTTTTATTTCTTCTCAAGGCAGATAATCTGGACGCTGTGGTTTGGTTTTGCAATTGGAGTTTCGGTGAGATTAAGCTTTAAAAAGAAGCTGAAGCATGAAATAATTTACACGCTTGCAAGGACACCCCGGCTTTTTTAAGCAGATGGCAACGGCAAATTTTTATTCCTTTATCTGATAAAGAAATACCGGACCCCAATCATCACCAGGTATATTGGTAAGCCGGGCAATACCGGAACCATCCATATTCATAATAAATATATCATCATTACCATCCGGCCGTCCGCCATAAGCAATAAATTTGTTATCCGGTGAGGCACTTGGTATGCCTGCGCCTCCGGGTACATTTGTTAACTGTACGAGATTTTCTCCATTGATATCTATCATAAAAACCTGAGGCAGGTTATTATCATCAAAACCCATGAATATTATATTGTAGCCATCGATTAAAAATTTTGGAACCCTGTGTCTTCTATCGGATTTGGTTATTTGTCTCATGTTTTCGCCATTTGCATCAATTATAAAGATATCTTCTCTTCCTGAAGGGCCCGATTCATAAATGACCTTATATTCAAAAGGATGGGCTGCCGGGTGCCAATCATCTATTCCCGGATTGTTTGTCAGTCTTTTCAAATTGCCGCCGTCGCTGTCCATCCTGTAAATTTCCCAGTTATCATCAATAAAAATTTCCAGGAATATATATTTTCCATCAAAGGACCAGGTTGGAAAACCATGCCGGTAAGGGCCGGAGGTAATTTGCTGTTTACCGGAACCGTCCCAGTTCATAACGACTATCTGCCATGTGCCGCCAACAGTTGCAGAATAGGCAATTTTTTTACCGTCGGGCGAAGCCGAAGGATACTGGTCGCTTCCCGGATCATCTGTGAGCTGGGTTAATTCAGAGCCGTCAAGATTCATGCTGAAGATATCTTCATTTCCACTTTTATTTGAAACAAAGACTATTTTTTTTACTGTATATTCAATATTAGTTAACCTGGGGATCCCTTTTTCTATAAAATTCTTATTTATTGCCCAGCCTTTTACTTCAATACTTTCCAGATTTATGTTTACATCTGCAGAAATAATTGAATTTGATTCTTTACTGGAGCCTTCAATTATAATATTTCTTGTAAGGTATTGATGGGTCCCTTGGGGGGAATATGCATAAATATATAACTTGTGTGATGACCCTTGTTCAAGGGAGCTTGCATCAAAAGTAAGCGAGTAACCGCTAAGATTATAATTTGCATTTCCAAATGCATCGCCGACATCTATTCTCTCAAGCCCATATTGAGCCTGACCCAAAAGCTTTCCAAAATTTCTCGGGCCATCCAGAAAAACTTCCACTTTATTTATCCCGGTATTTTCACCTACACTGGTGTCAGCTGCCCATCCCGAAACCCTCACTTCCTTTAGCTTGTCTATAGTAATAGTTTCATTGTCTGATATGCTGTCTACAGACATCCTTATGCTTTCAGAAGTTACAGGATCTCCGGGTACGGTGAATTCTTTTTTAACATATTCCCATCCATATGCAGGGATAAATGTGTAAATATAAAGCGAATGCGGGGTTGCGGGTTCAAAGATGAACTTTTTCTCCTGGTTTTTCAGGTCAAATCCAAAATTTGTAAATTCCTGCCCATAGATCAAAGCAGCATCATTTGAAGGAAGGCCAATATCCGCATTGCCTAGAAAGGTACCGTTTCCCTTATCTCCGTCCAGATATATTTCTATCTTTTCTATGTTTTCGCTTAAAGTTTCCGGTGTAGTTTCGGCACTTGTTGCTTCAACTGCTGATTCTGAAGTACCCGACACTGACGATGTTGAAGCAGCCGAAGTTTCTCCGATGCCAGTGTCAATTGCACCTGCAGGCGCAGTTCCTTTTGCATTTATAGCTTTCTTTATAAGGATGACCCCAAAGAAAATACTTACAAATGCAAACAAGACAATTAATATTATGGTAATTATTCTCATTAAGCTTGATTTTTACAATTTCACAATTTATTGATTTTTTTGGTTTAGTAAATATATAATAAAACAAGTCTTAAATCAAACTTAGCAGCCTATACATATAAAATTGGCTAAAACAACAGACAGAAGAAAGAATCGCAAAATACTCGTACTGGGCATGAGCCCGCTTCCGTTTGAAAATGACAGAAAAGTTTATGGGACAGGCATAAGAACCTGGCAGTTCCTGGAACCCCTCATTCGGAATGGTCATAAAATATGCGCATGCAATTATGCAATTCCTTCTGCATATCCCGAAGATTTCAAGTCATTATACCAGAAGAAGTTTGTTGTTAAAAAAGGCAAGGATCCTTCTTATGAATTTGATTACAATATCTTAAAAAAAGATGACTTCGAAAACATCGAAGTTTTAAAAGAGATATTATTAGAATTTGAACCCGAGGCCGTCGTTGGATGCAGTTTTTACCCGTCCTTTATTGCTGCAGGACTGATGCATTTTGCAAGCAGCCAGTCAAAATCAATTCCTTTTTGGTCGGATCTTTTTGGACACGTTATGGCCGAGGCTCAGGCAAGAGCCTTTATGGATGATGATGACAAATGCCTGTTCCATTACTGGCACAGTGAATACAATATAATCACAATTGCGGATGTATTTTCTTCTGTATCTGACAGGCAGGGTTATGCCCTGGTTGGAGAACTCGGGACCGCCGGGAGGTTGAACAAGTATACATCTGGCTATGATTTTGTAAATACCATTCCATGCGGAATGCCTGCTGAAAAATTTGTTCACAAAAAAAATGTAATCAGAGGCAGGAATGGTATATCTGCCGATGATTTTGTTATCCTCTGGACAGGCGGATACAATACCTGGACCGATGTAGATACTTTATTTGAAGGGCTGGTCTTGTCGATGGAGAAGAATCCTAAGATAAGGTTTGTTTCAACAGGGGGGGAAATTCCCGAACAGGATTTAAAAACCTACCCCCGGTTTCTTTCTATGATAGAGCACAGCAAGTTCGCCAGTAACTTTATAATGAATGGATGGATTGCAGGAGAAGATGTGCCTAATTATTTTTTTGAAGCAGACATTGGCGTAAATATAGACAAAAATATTTATGAAGTCAGGCTTGGAAGCAAGAGCAGGATTCTTGATTGGATGAGAGCTGGACTTGCTGTGCTGTCTTCGAATGTATGTGAGCTTACGGAAATAATGGAACAGGAAAAAATTGGCTATACTTTTAAACCGGGGGACGCAAAAGATTTAAGTGAAAAAATCATATATCTTGCAAGCCACAGGGATGAAGTTAAAGAAATCGGAATTAAGGGTGAAAATTTTGGCAAAAGACATTTCAGCTTTGATATTACCACACAGGCTCTTCAGAATTGGGTTTGGGATCCTTTGTTTGCACCGGATAAAGGTAAGGAGGTTAAAGTACTCCTCGATAAGGATGAAGCTGCCAGGAACCTTGACAGAATAGTTGCGGGGCAGAGCCATATGATAGCGGAAAAAGATAGGCAGATAAAAGAACTGGAATCAATTGTAAAGAAAAAACTGATATACCGGTTTTACACATATGCGAAAATTGCAAAGCGAAAGATTTTTAAATAATTTTGTTATTATGGAAATTTATGGAAATAAACACATTGATAATTGTTGTTACCTTCAATAGTGAGGCTTTCATTGAAAAATGCCTTGGATCTATTGAGTCTTCCGGTTTTAACAGGTGGTTTTTGGCAGTTGTGGATAATAACTCCAAAGATCTGACTATAAATAAGATCAACCAATTCGTAAGCTCTTCAAAAAAAATTAACAGTGCTAATTTCAAATTAATAAAATTAAATAAAAATATTGGCTTTGCTGCTGCGGTAAACCACGTAGTTCGTTTGGAGAATCGGCAGAAGCTGATTGACATGCCCAAACAAGCGATGCAAATTGAATATCTTATTCTCCTGAATCCTGATTTATGTCTCGAAGAAGCGGCATTGGATAATTTAATTAAGCCTTTTGAGAAATATTCTTACAGAGACAATAAAAGAAATGCAGGTGCCGTGGGAGGAATTATCTTTGACTATGAGGGCAAATCAATTCAGCATGCAGGCGGTAATTTCAAAGATAATTTTCTGACTTTTCATTCCCAACAGAGTGAAGTTCTGCAAGATATGTCACTATCTTACCGGATGCATCCCAAGGATCCAACGGAATTTTTGAAAGAGACACAATATGTTACCGGTGCCCTTTTTGCTACAAAAATGAAGTATTTCAGGACGCTTGGAGGATTTGATTCAGGTTACAGGCCCTTATATTTTGAAGAACTGGATTACTGCCTTAAACTGAAAAAACTAGCCTTAAAAATTTTTGTCAATCCTGATTCAACTGCATGGCATTTTGAAGGCGGTTCCATCGAGAAATTCAGCAGTAAGTTTTATGAATATTATCATAAGAACCGCATAAGATGCGCGATTATTAACTATAGCTTCAGGGATTTTTTTGTGCTTTTTATAAGAGAAGAGTTGAGATGGCTCAAGACTGCCGCGGCAAAAAAACAAAAAAGGGCTCTTTTTTATGCATATTTTTATAATTTATTGTTTTTAATCTGCAATTTGATTGTCAAAATCAGAAATTATTTAATAATAAGCAAATTAAAATTTTTTTGATATAATTTTAATAATTTACTTTAAATTAGGAGAATTTATGGATATTGAGTTTGAAGGAAAAAAGGGCAACGTCAGGCTGCTTATAATAAGCTATGATATTATAGGCAAGCAGATGGCCGGCCCTGGTATCAGATTTTATGAGTTCGCTAAAACTCTGTCAAATTATATTGATGTTACTCTGGCAGCTCCGAATAGAATCGATATAAATACCGAAGGTTTCAGAGCAGCAACCTATGATACCGGCAATTATAAAACTCTGAAAAGATATACTGAAATTTCAGATGTCATACTTATCCAAGGGCACATTCTTCATTACTTCCCATTTTTAAAAAATTATAAAGGTAAGATAATAGTTGATCTCTATAATCCTTTCAATCTTGAGAGTCTTGAGATGTTCAGGAATAATAATATGGCCGAAAGGATGCGTATTGATAAAAGCAATATAGATCTTTTAAAATTTCAGCTCACTATTGGTGACTTTTTCATATGCGCCAGTGAAAAACAAAGAGACTATTGGCTGGGTATGCTGAATGCAATGGGCAGAATAAATCCATTCAACTATGACTGGGACGATACACTAAAAAAACTAATTGATATAGTACCTTTCGGAATCCCTTCCACACCTCCCCAGCACACAGGTGAGGGTATAAGAAAGTTTATGCCTTCTATTAAGGACGATGATCTGATTATATTATGGGGTGGAGGCATTTGGAACTGGCTGGATCCGATAACAGTCATCAAAGCAATATGGGAGATAACGAGAAACAGGAAGGACATAAAGCTTGTATTCAGCGGAATAAAGCACCCTGACCCTAAACTGCCGGAGATGAAAAAATGCATTGATGCGATAAATTTAAGCAAGGAACTGGATCTGTATGACAAATTTGTATTTTTCAACGAATGGACACCTTACGGAATAAGGCAAAATTTTCTTCTCGAATCGAATGCGGGTCTCTCAATCCATCAGGAAAAAATAGAGACAGAATTTGCCTATAGGACTAGAGTGATGGACTATATATGGGCCAAGCTTCCTATAATAACTACAGAAGGTGATTCAATTGCAAAAATGGTAAAAGATGAAAATATTGGCGAGATAGTGAAATATGAGAACACCCATCAGCTTGCAAGAGTTATTGAAAGCATTCTGACCAACAGAAGCCTGAAAGATATCTACAGGAAAAATCTTGAAAAGATAACGCCTAGGTTTTACTGGGAAAATGTTTCGAAACCGCTTATTAATTATTGCCTTGAAGCAGATTATGCTTCTGATAAAAAGAAAATAATGGAATTAATCGATGTTCAAAACAGCAAGATTTCAAACTTGATAAAATCCAATTTCAGCGGTACAACCAATATACTTGTTATAACTTCGGATTTACAACAGGATAAGAGCATGTTAAAAGGAGAGGAAATCGGTAAAGTATTTTATCTGGAAGTTGACAGAGACCAGGATAATTTAAAAACCGATCTGGGGGCTCTTGATAAGATTGGCATCTTAAAATCAAAAATAATGAGCAGGACCAGGTTTGATGGTGTAATAATAAACAACACATTTAAGAAAATTGCTCCCAAATTTTTTTATGATCTTTTAAATGTGGTTGGAATGAAACTCAAATCTGATGGACTTTTATTCTTTTCCGTACCTGAAAACAGAGGTTTTCTAAAGTCATTTACCGGAGAAAAAACTGTTGACAGGACAGGTGATAGGATAGATGAATTTACAATGGAATTCATGTTTAAGAATACGGGTTACGAGGTAGTTGGCAAAGGTACATGGGATAAAATTGAATTAAATGATAAAGAAAAAGAGCCCGGAGGAAAGACAGGCAGCGATCAGTTCCAGGATTTATATGGCAAAAATGAACTTCTGGGCTTGTACGAGATTAAGCTTTCAAGAAAAGATCATAAAAAAATTTGGGAGC
>JAMCQQ010000336.1 GCA_023379515.1 Actinomycetota bacterium | reverse complement strand
GGATTATACCTGCAGATCGCCGTTTCTTGGTAAGCATACAGTAATATAAATTAAGCATATATCAACATCAAAGATGTTAATATATTTCGGAGATATTTCAAAAACATAATTTTGAATTCACTTGATATTTTAATTTTCTATACCTTTTCTTGCCCGAATACCGCTGACATAATAGTGTTTTATCTCACGCATTTCCGTCACCAGGTCTGCTTTTTCAATAATCCTTGGATCAGCTTTCCTGCCGGTCAGGACAAGCTCAACATGTTTAGGTTTGGTATCAATAAGATCAATGATTTCATCAATACTGATAAGTTTGAAGAACTCTGCTATATTTATTTCATCTAAAACAACTAAGCCATATTTCCCCGATGTGAGCATCTGCTTTACTTCTTGGATACCTTTTTTCGCAAGCTCGATATCTTTCTGGGCAGGTTTTTCCCTTATGAATCTGATCCGTCCGTATTTTTTTATTGTTATAAGGTCACTGAATCTTTCCAAAGCTTTCGTCTCACTGCATTCCTGTAATTTCATGAACTGCGCAATCAAAACTTTTATCCCGCAGCCGGCAGCTCTTATAGCAAGGCCCAAGGCCGCTGTGGTTTTGCCCTTTCCATTTCCGGTATAAACTTGAACGTAACCTTTTTTTAGAATTATTTTTGGATCACTCATTTTTTTGTGATACACCTGCTTCTCCAAAAGTTGCCATTTCATTTAATATTTTCATAGATGCTTCAGCAATATTGATTCCAAGTGCAGCCCCGGTCCCCTCGCCGAGCCTCATATCAAAATTGAATAAAGGTTTCATACCCAGTTTCTCAAGCATTATCTTATGCCCCCTTTCAACAGAACAGTGTGAAGCAATCATGTAACCCCTGCATTTTGGAGCAATGCTTTCAGCAATAAGAGCGCCCGCACCGGAGATAAAACCATCTATTACAACAGGAATCCGTCTTGCTGCACAACCCAGTATTACGCCGGCTATGCCCCCAATTTCAAAACCACCGACTTTAGCCAGGACATCCAGACCATCCCTGCTGTCTGGTCCATTTATCTCAAGCACCTTCCTGATTACATCAACTTTTCTAATAAACCCTTCCTGATCAATTCCGGTTCCATACCCGGTAACAAATTCAGCATCAACTCCGCACATACAGGAAGCTATCGCGCTGCTCGCAGTAGTATTACCTATTCCCATATCTCCGGTTCCTATAACTCCATACCCTTTTTCTATCATCTGCCAGGCAACATCAATACCAATTTCTATTGCCTGCCTGGCTTGTTCCATACTCATCGCTGGACCCTTTGCCATGTTTTCAGTACCTAATGCTATTTTTTTATTGATAAAACTGGAATTGGAACTAAGAGCCGTAAGATCCGCTGCAACACCCGTGTCAACTACTATTACATCTGCCCCAATATGATTTGACAGCACGTTGATACCTGCTCCACCATTTAAAAAATTGTATACCATCTGCGGAGTAACTTCCTTTGGGTATGCACTTACACCTTCATCAACAACCCCATGGTCTGCAGCCATTACAATTATGAGCTTCTTCGAAATATCCGGATTTAGGCTGCGTGTAATTCCTGAAATCTGTTTTGCAAGCTCCTCAAGTCTTCCAAGGCTTCCCTGAGGTTTTGTCAGGTTGTCCAGTCTGACTTGTGCCTTTGACATCATATCGCCGTCCAGATCAATAATTTCTTTAGCTATATCTTCGAAATTAAAATTATGCACTTATTTTTACTCCTTGTGATTTTTATAAAAGTCTTATTATTTAAATAATAAAAGAATAATCTAAAATGGGCAATATGAAATTGTTAATTTGTATTAAGCTTGTATCAGACAAACCGGTTAACGGATAAATTTTCTTATGGTTGGTTTATATAATAAACAATTGGTTTAAATCTGTTTTTACACATCCAATTATTTTAGCGCCGATGCTGTATAGATGGTACAAGTACCAAAAGTCAACCCTGCAGCAGTAACTTTACTCCATCCGCATGATTGGATAGTTTTAGAAAAAATATCGACTCGTGGAAAATCTCTTATTGTCCGGACAAGATATTTATATGCATTCCTGTTTCCGGTAATGAGCCCGCCCAGATTTACCATTATGAAATTCATATAGATATTGTAGAGTTTTTTCATCAGCATATTTCGCGGATAACTGAGCTCCATAATTATGAGTTTACCGTTTGGTTTTGCGACTCTAAAAAATTCTTTAAGGGCCTTTTCTCTGTCTAATATATTTCTTACTCCAAATACGATAGTTATGAGATCAAAAGAATTATCGTCAAAGTTAAGATCTATGGCATCACCGGTCATAAAAGTTGCATTGGCATATTGCTTTCCTAGCTTTTGTTTTGCAATTTCCAGCATTTCTCCGGCAAAATCAACACCAAATACCTTTGCATCCGATGAAACCTTCCTGCAGATTATGGCCGTTGATATGCCGGTCCCGCAGCAAACATCCAGTGCCGACTTTTCTCTGCCGCTAATCTGAGCTGCAAATTTTTTACGCCAGTATTTTTCAATACCAAGGCTTATGTAAAGATTTGTCAAATCATACCGGGATGAAATATCATCAAATAAATTTTCCACTCTGGTTTTATCCATCAGTTATTAAAATCCTCCCATATTTTTATATATAGGCATATTTTTATTGGTGCTTATGCTCATTGTATAATTACCTTTTTTATTTGTGCAGGTGTTGATTGTATACGATGAATATAAAAAAAGAAATATAAAAAGTTCTAGCCGCAAAATACTTATTACCTGAAAATCTGGACCATCTCATAGTATGCAGCAATACCCAAAAGCACAACAATTCCAATCAGCGAAACTATAAGTACAGATTTTTTTCTAAGTTTATTTTTCTGCAAATGCCCGCCTGTTGTCGTTGCAAGTATGCGGTAAAAAGTCTCAAGCGAAGCCAGCAATGTTACTTCAAGCGGTACGGCCTGTAAATGCCGCACCATCCCTGTCATTAAAAAAAGAACAATAAAAAATCCTGTAATTATGGTTATGGGTATAAGCATTCGCAGATAACCAAGAGCAAAATAAGCTCCTGTGGAAATTAGGTTTCCGGCAAGAATTGTTAAAAGTACTTTTGTATAAATCATCCCTTCCTTGTATTCCCTGATACCAAAAATGCTTTGAAAAAATTTGAATTTATTAATAAAATAAACACTCTGATCTTTAAAAAAGTAAAAAAACAAAAATCCTAAAGCTGCCCCGAGAGCAAGCCATAGGATGGATTTACCAAAAATTACCCAGTAATTATCTTTTAAAGAATAAAAATTATTCTTAATTCTCGTTTTTATAAATTTTTCTGTCTTATACAGGTTGGGATCAATATAACCAGCTCTCAATCGTCTGACAGCATGCATACTATGCCGTGGGCGATACCTGTGTATTCTAATTGCCATGAACAATAGCCCTTATACTTTCTTTTATAATCCCTATCATCACTTCACAAACTTTCGGGTCAAACTGTGTGCCTGAATTGCGCCTGAGCTCGGCTATTGATTCATCCGGTGTCAGCCCTTTCCTATAGGGCCTGTCAGTAGTCATAGCATCATATGAATCTGCAACAATCAGAACCTTGGCAAACAGTGAAAGCTCATCACCCTTCTTCCCAAAGGGGTATCCATTTCCATCAAACCTCTCATGGTGGTACAGAATTGCAGTCGCCCTGTCCTTCAAAAAGTCAATCTGCTTTACGATATCATAGCTTATCACAGGATGTTTTTTGATCTCATCCCAATCTTTATTGGTCAGCTTTGTAGTTTTATTGAGAATGGACAGGTCAATCTGTATTTTACCGATGTCATGAAGACTTGCAAGATTCTTTAAAATTTCAGCATCATACTCATTGAGCCTCATTACTCGGGCAATTTTTTCGCTGTATTCTGCAACTCTCATAGAGTGACCCGCTGTGTAAATATCTTTTGCTTCCATTATTTTTACGATCTGCATAATACTATTAAGTATCGTTCTCCTTTCCTTTATTCTGAGCAGATAAGCGTACTGCGCAATTATTAAAGGCAGTGAAGTAAATAATAAGGTAAACGGGCTGTAAGTCTTGTAAAGAAATGCTATAGCCAGCGCCATTGCCGAAAGGAAAAAATGGAACGGTATTAGCCAGGCAAAATTGAATATCCATACATTTAAAATATTGAGCCTGTTTGCAATCGATATGGCCCCTGCTGTAAGTATCGTATTGAGCAGAAAAAAAATATAAGTAACCAGAAAGATTACCCACATGTTCTTTGCATAAAAGAAATTCTGCTGGGTATTGTCATAAAACATCTCAAAAAAAATGGCTGCTGCTGCAAACGAAAGCAAATACTGTCCTGCATTGAAGAGATGCTTATAATAAGGAACTCTTTTTATAAATTCCCTGATATTGAAAATTGAAAAGATTGTTACAATTATTGCAGTTGCAGGACCAAATATTATGAGACTTGCGAGCACTATACCAAAATTAACAGAAACGCTACCTGTCTTTGGAAGAGGAGCCGAAAGATTATCTGCAGTAAAAACTAGAACCCCAAATAAAACAATACCTATAATAGATAAATTCCTATACTTAAGAAGAATATAAATCAGAGATCCTATTCCTGCCAGAAAAACAAGGAAAACATAAAAATATAAAGAAACTCTATTGCCCTCTTCCTTCAAAAGGAACCTCTTAATTTGCTACTTCTTAAATATAGGAATTTTTATCATTCCTCATAAGCTTGAAATTTGCTACGATTATTGTGACACCCTAACTACCATCTAACTGTAGAAGCGATGCCTATCAGTGAACCTAAAATCAACAAGATTCTCATTATCTTACTCATTTCCGCCCTCCTTTTCTTTGTTTATTTCTATGTTTTTATAAAATGACAAAATAAAGTATTTGAAAAATGGATTTTTATTGTATTTAAAATTTATTACTTTCATTATTATGATTAGTACTATAAATATTAGTTATGAAATACTAACATAATTGTTATACTTATCTTATACTATGTCAAGTGTTTTTTAATAAAATTTTTATAAATATTTAATAATTCAATAATATATTTTTATTTATTTGGAATTCATCTGTAACACAATTATGCGGCAGGTTGATAAAAATAGTAGAAGTGTTATAATAATATGCAATTAAAATATTAAAAAATAATATTTTTTAATATTTATTATATTGAAAAAATATTTAAACTTATTTCATTAAATTGTTGAGTTTAATTATCATAACCCTATTTGAGTAAAATTTATTGCTTATTTTGAATGAATATTATAAGGTTTTTACATTTCCAAAAAGAAAAGGTTGGTGTTAATAATGGCAAAGAATCTAAAGAAAAAATCAGAAGAAATCGGAATAAATGGATTTAGCAGTATCAGTCATCTGGAAGCTGATATTATGAAGATAGTATGGGACAATAAAAAGATAACCGTTCGTGAGGTCCATGAAATAATGCTCAAACAAGATATGGGGAAAAAGGAGCAAGGTTTTATCCCCTACACAACTGTAATGTCCACAATGTCAACCCTTGCAGAAAAAGGCCTTCTCAAACAGGATAAAAGTGCAAAAACTTATATATACTCGGCCGCGGTTGATAAGAAGGAGCTGTCAAAAAGCATCATCAAATCTGTTGCAGAAAAATTATTAAATGGTTCCGGCAATAAACTTGTTTCCAAGTTTATATCTGATTCTAAAAACATTTCAACTGAAGGAATCAAAAAAATGTTGGAAAAACTTGATCAAACTTAAAAATATTTAGTATTTTAAATTCTTGATGGAATTTATAGTTTTGTTGTTTAATTATATTCTTGTAATTATCTACGACAGTGCTATAAGTTTAATTATCGTTTTAATACTGTTATTTATTTTTCGAATTAAAGATTCCAATATCAGGATATTATTTTTTTTCCTTCCTCTCATTAAACCTTTTTTCATAATTATAGAAAAAATAGATTTTAATACAGAATATTTTAAATATAAACCTGGAATTATAGGTTTTCGATTTCCGTCCCCTGGTAGTATTTTTGGACAATTAAAGCCAATAGAAAAAGATATAATAAATTTCTCTGACATCAATCATATAATTATATATGCAATATTAATAAGTATTATAATAATATTAATAATAAGATGGATAAATCTTTACATTTTTTATAAACACCTGGCACATGAAGAAAAAGTATATAGAACAGATGTTCCGGAAATCTATGAAATAATAGATAATTTTATATTAAAGGTTAGATTAAACTTTCCTAATGTCAGTTTAACTCATAAAAAAATTTTATCTCCCTTTATTATCGGGGTAAGGCAAAATATCCTGGTATTACCCCCCACATTAATCGAAAACATAAGTTTTTCCGAAAAAGAAACACTAATTCAGCATGAATTATCACATGCCAAAAGAAAGGATAATTTAATAGGCTGGATCGCTCTTATTCTGAAAGATCTTCTTTTTTTCAATCCTTTTGCTCATATAACTTATTTATTAATAAAAACCGAACAAGAAAAAGCTTGTGATAAATTATTACTGGAATTTTCCGGAAAGTCATCTAAAGAAATTGGTGCCAATATTTTAAATTTAATATTAAAAATTAAAAATCTGAAGAACCCAAATAAAATTCGTTATGAATATACAAATAAGGGCTATAGTTTTGCGCCGGTACAGATGCTGAATAATAGTTAAAACTTGTAAAGAATAATTTTACTGATCAGCACAAAAATTGATAAAATTCATATGAAGAGAATTATAAAAATTTTAATGTTTTTTATTTTTGTGATACTCCTTTTAACTCAAGTCGTATTTATTATCAGGATAAATAATCTTTTTGTTTT
Source organism: Actinomycetota bacterium (assembly GCA_023379515.1). Next base: position 2,129 of record JAMCQQ010000336.1, on the reverse strand, counting down.
TTTGCGTTAGATAAAACCATATTCATTCTCAAATAACATTCTTTCTCAGATATAAATCACGGGCCGGTTTAAAAATATTTGCTGAATATATATAAATATTGTAAAATTATTCTTTACAAGTTTTAACTATTTTTTACATGAAAAGATAGTTATTTAATTATTAGAGCAGGAGGGGTAAGTGGCTAATATTTATTCAAATGAGAACTATCCGAATTCCGATAAAAAGAGAACACTGCTGACAATTACAGGTGACAGTGCAGTTCTTGATGGTAAGTTTAAAATTTCACAATCAATCGAAATCGATTGTGAGTTAAAAGGTAAGCTTACTGTTGACGGGAAGCTTACAATTCAGGCAAACGGCTTTGTGAGTGCAGATGTTAAAACAACCGAAGTAGAGATCATAGGCAAATATGAGGGCAATATGGAAGCAACAGGTAATGTGGAAATAAAAGAAACCGGAATTGCAGTAGGTAATATAAAAACGGACTCTTTGATAATTAACAAAGGCGGAATATTTAGCGGCAATGTTACCAGAATATCAGAAGAACCTGTAGTAGTAAAAAAGAAAGGAAAAAGCGACACAACAATAGTAAACGCTGGAGATGGGGAAGAATTTTTAGAAAAAGAAGAATATGGTTCAATAAATTATGATGATAATGAAATTAAAATTTCCAGCGATAACCCAAGATTTAACAACGATGAGAATTTATCTCTTTAAAAAATCTTTAAAATTTTTATAGTCAGTTTCCTGTAGTTATTATTATCCTTGTTTATTATTTTTTAAGGAGTAAATTTATATAAAATTTTGTACCTTCGCCAAGTTTGCTTTCTATATCAATAGTCCCTTTATGTATATCAACAATCCACTTTGCAATTGCAAGGCCCAACCCGGTTCCACTGTCATTTCTTGATTTATCGACCTGATAAAACCTGTTAAATACATTATCTATATCTTCCTTTGGTATGCCTATCCCATTATCTTCAATCAGTATTTTTGCAAAATTTTTATCCGGATCGGCAGTAATTCGAACTTTTACAAACCCACCCTTTTTGCTAAATTTAATGGCATTATTGATGATATTTATAAAAAGCCTCGTTATAAGGGTCTGATCTGCTTTGACTATCAAACCATCCTCACCGCTGAAATAAAGCTTGACATCATTTGCCCTGGCACTTTCCTTCATTTCACCAATAATCTCATCCATAATTAATTTGAGGTCAATATCCTCAATTTCCAGGTGATATTTCCCCTCATCGCTTCTGCTGAGCATCAGCAGTTGTGATATCATAACGCTTATTTTTTGACTTTCCTTATATATTATTTCAAGAGCTTTCTTATAATCTTTTTTATTATCTGTTCTTAGTGCATCTTCTGCATGTGCCGAAATAATAGTTATTGGTGTTCTGAGCTCATGAGATGCATCAGTCGTAAACTGTCTTTCTTTTTTAAAGGTTGCCTCAATCTTGTCCAGCATCTCATCAAAAGTTTCTGCCAGCCTTCCAACCTCATCCTTTACTTTTGGCAGTTTTAATCTTTGATTTATATTTCCCTGTCCTATGGCTCTTGCTGTCTTTGTAATGCTATCAATTGGATGCAAAGCTCTTTTTGCCATAAATTGCCCGCCAATAATTGAGATTAAGATATAAGCAGGTATGGAAATCAAAAATATTAATTTGAATTTATTTAAATTTCCTACTACCGGCATCAGAGAACGGCTTACTCTGACCCATCCGACAATTTTTTCGTTTACCTTAATTGGCTCATCATAAAGAATCCATAAATTCCCATCGATTTTGACTTTTCTGATATCATTATCTGCTAAGGGTATTTTTATGATTTGCGTGGCAACATTACTAAGAGAACTCGAATTACCTTTTATATCATAAAGGATCAAATAAGTATTGGGAACTAACAATTTGAACGGATTGCTAAAATAACTTTCTTCTCCTTCAGCTTCAATTATTGAACGAGCATGGATGGCATCAGCCTTAATCTGGTTTTCAGCATCTGTGTATAATACTTGCGACATTATAAAATAAACCATAAAACTAAAAAAACAGAGTATTATCAGAAGCATTGATGAAAACCATAATGAAATTTTAAATTTTATACTCATTTTTGAATCAAT
>JAMCQQ010000335.1 GCA_023379515.1 Actinomycetota bacterium | reverse complement strand
CACTCACTGCAAGCTCGCTGGCATTGCTTACTTCGGTACCGTCAAATTGTTTGCAGTATTCAATAAGTGCAGTGTCGCCATTTTTTTTTACATTTTCAACAATTTTGCCGGCAGTTCTAAACGCGGTAAGTTCAATCTGCCCGGTCCTTTTAACCCATGATTGAACTTCTTTTATATTCTTTAGGTACTCTATTTTCAGAAAATCACATTCCATTTAAGCTAAGATTTTAAAAACTAAAAGACATTCATAATTATAAGCATTCTTGATAATATATTAAAAAATACTAAGAAATACAAGAATTATTAACAGGTGAAAATTGGACAAGAGTAATAAAAATGCAAATGTGGAAAAATAACCAAAGAGTTTTGCAAGCAACCGGAAAAAAATACCTGCATGTTAAACCCAAATTTCTGCTTCATGTTTGCTGTGCCAATTGCCTTCTCTATCCTTTTACTGTTCTTTCAAAGGATTTTCAGGTTTATTTTTATTTTTATAATCCTAATATCCATCCAGCCTCTGAATACATTAAAAGATTGAATTATGTAGAGCTTATTTCTGAAATTTATAAAGCTCCGTTGATTGTAGACAGATACGAACGAGCTGCATGGTTTTTCTGAACCCTTACATTAAAAACAGAACGTGAAGGTGGATTGAGATGCAGTATGTGCTTTCAAATAAGGCTCGAGAAGACAGCAAGAACCGCAAAGAAATTGGGTTTTGACCTGTTCGGGACGACACTTACAATAAGTCCCCATAAAAATCAGGCAATTATAAACAGCATAGGTATGACTATATCGGAAGCGGAAAATATAGTATTTTATATTGCTGACTTTAAAAAAAAAGACGGGTTCAGAAAAACCATGCAGCTCGGCAGAGAACATAAAATCTACCGGCAATCATATTGCGGATGTTTATACAGCATGCCCGGTAAAAGGGATTGATTTGCCGGCAGATCAGATAACCATCATCCCATGAACATTCCGCCATTGACATCTATAGTCACACCAGTTATATACCTGGATTTATTACCGGCAAGAAAAGTTATTACATCGGCAACATCTTCCGGTTTGCCTGAGCGCCTCAAGGGTACGATTTCCGAATCAAAATGAGTGAAATCCCTGGTCATTTCAGTGTCAATAAATCCAGGGGCAACAGCATTGACATTTATACCATATGGACCTGCCGCTTTTGCAAATGACATGGTCAACGTTATGATTCCACCCTTAGAAGTGGCATAATCTATTCCGGTAGCGATACCCCCGATCCTGCCTGAGATGGAAGAAACATTGATTATCTTTCCACTTTGCTGCTTCTTCATTATTTCGAATGCTCCACGACAGCAAAGGTAAGTGCCTCTTAAATTAATTGACATTAATTTATCCCATTGAGACTCGTCTATTTCTTCTATCTTAAAATTATTGCAGATGCCTGCGCAATTTACCAGGATATCCAACCGTCCGAAATAATCAATACAGGTTTTGAATAATTTCTTTATATCTTTGCTTTCCCCAATATTTGCCTCAATAAATTCACATCTGGTTCCGATTTCACTTATTATTTTATTAACAACTTTTTCTGCACCTTCCCGGTCAACATCAGTGATTATTATTCCGCGGGCACCTTCCATGGCAAATGCAACTGCTGTTGCTGCACCTATACCTCCGGATGCACCAGTAATAACTGCATATTTATCTTTGAGCTCATTCATTTTGCACCTCCCGTCCCAAGTAATGCTATATAAAACTTGAATTAACAGCAAGGTAGTTCGAAAAATCTGCATCAGGGACCAAGACGATTTTTAATCTTTGCCTGTTCCTTGTCAATTCAAAAGCTTCTCTGTATCTTGACATCGGCAGAATATTAGAAATTATTTTTGATAAATTTAATTTTTTTGTTTTCAGCATATCAAGAGCATACTTCCATGAACAGTAAGTGGAACTCATTGAAGGAATTATATTTAACTCGTTCAAAATAGCCTTATCCCATTTGAGGTTTAAACTTTTTTTTCCACTTAAGCCTACTCCAATCAATTTCCCGTTTTTTGCCAATATATCTATTGCCTGATTGATCCCATTTTCACTTCCACTGCATTCTATTGCCATATCAGCTCCGAATCCTCCGGTATTTTCTCGAACAAAATAATCCAAATCCTCTTTTTCGGCATTGATTATTTTATCAACACATAATTCCCGCGCAACACTCGACCTATATTCCATATCTTTATTTAGACCTGAAACCACTACAGTCTGTGCCCCGGAGCCTCTGGCTATCTGTACAGCAATCAGACCGATTGGCCCGGGACCTATTACTACAACATAATCAGTGGGTATTATATTGCCCCTTTCGATAATTGCATGCGCAACAGTCGATGCAGGTTCTATAAGGGCACCTTCTACAAAAGAAACATCTTCGGGTAACTTATGCAGCAACTTATCAGGAAGTTTGATATATTCTGCCATCGCGCCGTCTATTCCCCAGCCAGGCGATCTTTTAGAAGAACACAGGTGGCTTAGTCCCGATCTACAATACCTGCATACACCGCATACTTTTTGCTGTGGCTCAGAAGTTACCCTGTCACCATTCTTGAATCTTGAAATGTTTTTTCCGGTTTTTTCAATTATGCCGGAAAACTCATGGCCAAGTATTACAGGTGGCCAGTAAGGAAACTCATCATAGAATATACGCAGGTCAGTACTGCATACTCCTGCTGCTTTGACTTTTATTAATACTTCATCATCATCAATCTCCGGAGTCGGGACTTCTTTATAGGTGATATTATCAATACCTTTTTTTTCTTTTACAATTGCTTTCATCTTTTATTTTTTATCTTATATTTTAACAGTATGGATTTTTTAATACTGCCATCACCATAATAATTAATCAGCTGCTCAGATTATTCTCTACTTTGTAACCCCTAAAACCTTTTTTATACTTTCTTCAATTCTTTTCTCATCAGGTATTACAGCATTCTCAAGATTATGTTCATAAGGAATGGGACAGTCAAGACCAGTTACTCTTAAGACAGGAGCGTCAAGGAAGTCAAAGCAGTGCTTGATTATCTCTGATGCAAGATAACAAGTAAACCCTCCCGTATAACATGCCTCTTCAACAAGCACTGCCCTGCCTGTCTTCTTTATTGAACCAGTTATAAGATCAATATCAAGAGGCTTTATTGTCCTTGGATCAACTACCTCCACGCTTACGCCCTCTCCTGAGAGTTTTTCTGCAACCTTAAGAGATTTGCCTACCATAAAAGAAGTTGCAACTATTGTAATGTCTTTGCCCTCTCTTTTTATATCAGCCTTTCCCAATGGTATCTCGTAGGGCTCTTGCGGCACATTGCCTTTTGTAGGGTAAAGCAGCTTATGTTCAAAAAAACATTACAGGGTTATCATCCCTTATTGAGCCTGCAAGAAGGCCCTTTACGTCATAAGGAGTAGACGGCATTACAACTTTAAGCCCTGGAAAATGCAAAAAAAGTGCTTCAATACTCTGGGA
>JAMCQQ010000334.1 GCA_023379515.1 Actinomycetota bacterium | reverse complement strand
CGTAGCGCAAAAAACCACCCGCCTACGCAACCTACCACGAATGTGACTACAATAAGCAGAGCCGCTCTAGTGAGATTAAATGGCGCAACTTGAAATGGGTTGTTAAGCATGTGCAACCAATACACAAAATCCAGCAAAAGTTGCGCTAAGCCTGTTGCGATCAGCAGTGACCATATCAGGTGCCATCCGCCAATGAATAAACCAACTACGAGGGCAGTTTTCTGAGTATTTAACTCTTTCATGTTCATCACCCCCTTTTAATCCAGAGTAGCTGGTTTTTAAAAAAGATGCAAGGAAAGTCGAATAAAATATGTTACGATTTTAGATGTTGATTAAATTTTACGGGAAGGAGGTGCAAAATATGTCAGGTTATATTGTCAATATTGAGGAAAGATCGCTGCAGAATGAATATTTCCGAGAAGTTTTATTTACCGGTCCCCATAGCCAACTTGTAGTAATGAGCCTTTTACCAAATGAAGAAATAGGTATGGAGGTTCATGAAAATGTTGACCAGTTCCTAAGAATTGAGGAAGGAGTGGGAAAAGCTATCTTAAATGGGGAAGAACATACAATAACCGACGGGTCTGCAATAGTAGTGCCCGCGGGTACAAAACATAATATTATAAATACTTCTTCGGATAGGAAACTGAAACTTTATACAATTTACAGCCCGGCCGAGCATAGGGACAAAACTATTCACAAGACAAGAGAGGAGGCCTTTGCAGACACAAAAGATCATCCGTAACTACTGGATTTCGTAGCTTAAGATTACATCAACTATAACATCCGTCAAACCGGGTTCTATTTGAGTTGGAATACCTCCAACAGCTTTATTTAAGACTCCTGTGCTGAGTGGTATTGGCCTTGGCAACCCTTGGAAATTTTCAGAATAATTTATTATCCTACCGAGTTTGAAACCTGCGATTTTAGCAGCCTCAGCGGCCTTAATCTTCGCTTCATTTACCGCTTTTTGCCTTGCTTCATCTTGAGTCTTAGTTTTGTTATCCACATCAAAGGATATTCCGGAAATTTGATTGGCTCCATTTCCTGTTGCTGTATCAATAACACTATTTATATTGTCTAAATTCCGCACCTTAATTAGAATATTTGTACTGGCGCTGTAACCAGTAATTCGCTGCAAGCCGGCCGTGTAATCATACGTGGGAGTTATATTATAGTTTGATGTTTGGATATCTTTCGACTCTATACCATTTTGTTTTAAAGCCTGGGTCACCTTATTTATTACACTGTTTATCTGATCCTGAGCGGCCCTGACGCTCTGAGCTTGAGAGGAAACTCCTGCAGTCACAGATGCTATATCTGGTTTAGTTGTAACTTTGCCTTCGCCCGATACATCAAAAGTAGTGGTTTTTTGGGTTACCACACTATTGACCGAGAAGGGGAAGGATCCAGCTAGTTTTGTATAAACAAAGAAAATTGCAAAAAAGCTCAAAATCCAAATCAATGGGTATGAAAATTTGGCATACATATATTTATCTTATCATACCCTCCTTCCAACGATTTATGAACTTTAATCACTTTAATTTCTGGCAATCCTTATATACCCATCTATATAGTAGGTATCCTCCTATAAAAATTACAAAGAAAGCTACTATTCCCAGTATAAAAGCTAATATCGGTTCAATCATCTGCAATCCTAATTTTATTGCGCTTGGATTAATGCACCAATGCATATTGGATATGTATTGTTAACCGGGGGGAAGTTCTAAGATCCGCTATTTCTTGCTTTTCATGTCTTTTTCAATCAATTTGCGAAGATAAACTGATTTTGGCAATTTTTCTTTTTTAGAGATTTTCTCAAGATGTAAAGCTATTTCCGGAGTGATAAAAAAGGTAAATCTAGTCTCCTCTGTTCCTTGAATATAGCTGATAAAATCATCAATAATATCCTGCAATGTTTCAGACGTGTATTTTTCGCAGATCAGCTTTTCGTCTTTATTAAGTGCAAGTAAAGAAGGCGCACGTCCTTCGCTGTAAAGAATTAAAACTGGTTTTCCAAGTTTTTGAGCAAATGAAATTTCGTAACCAACACTAATACTGGGAAATGAGGTTTCCGCAATCATAAAATCACAGGAGCTAATCCATCCTTCCAGCTGCTTATTAAACTTCAAGCGTTCTTCTTTTGTTTCGAGGTGGATTTGTGTTTCCGTAGTATTGATTATGTGATCTGAAATTATTGAGAACCTTTTGTTCTTGATAATATCAATAATCTTAAGATAATTTGAAAGATATCTTTTTTTACCAACAATAGAGGCTGTAAAATAAACAATCATTGAGAGTTATTATATCTCGCTGCAAAGAAGGATTAAATATAGAACTTAAAAACCTTTTGTGGTTAAAATTGAGGCAAAATGTATAATATGCAAATCATATGCAAAGAATTGCTGTCATTTCTTATCACACCTGTCCTTTATCTGATGAAAGAAATGCGGAAATAGGAGGCATGAATACCTATGTCTTAGAACTGTCAAAAGCGCTCGCTGAACAAGGCTATATTATTGATATTTATACCCGCTGCGTAGACAAAAACAGTCCCAAAATTGTTGAAGTCTCGACCAATCTAAGGGTGATACATTTGATTGCAGGGGATCCGATAGACATTCCTAAAAAGGAGCTATTTAAACATATACCGGAATTTAAAAATAATTTATATGACTTCATGGGTAAAGAAAAAATATCTTACGATATAATCAGCGCCCACTACTTTCTCTCAGGTCTGATTGGACTTAAGTTAAAGAAAAAAATTAAAGTTCCACTCGTTGTGACATTTCATACCCTGGCTCTTATGAAAAACTTGGTTGCCAGAAACGAAGATGAAAAAGAGGATTTGCAAAGAATTAAGTCTGAATTGTTACTGACAAAACAAGCGGATAAAATCATTGCTACAAGCGAGAACGACCTAG
>JAMCQQ010000333.1 GCA_023379515.1 Actinomycetota bacterium | reverse complement strand
ATTCATTTGGTATTCCCTTTTTTCTTGATATCAATGAACTTTATTAGATAAACTCGGTATTCTTTTTCACACATTAATGTACTATAATAATATAAATAGTTAAAAATTATTACCTAACATCAAATAGTACGGTAATGATTAGTAATTTGTTCTACTCTCTCTTGATCATAGGTTTTTTTATGTTAAAAAGAATTTCATTACCATTTCAACTTCTTGCAGTAATTTTTTTTGTTTTCTTTTTTGGTAATTGTTTGCCCGAATCCGTGATTCGCGCTTGTTATACATTCAGTGTTATATTTAAAGAATTATTAAATTTTACCTTGCCTTTTATTATTTTTTCTTTTGTATTGACAGGTATTTTATCTTTTAAAAAGAATGCTCCGATCATTCTTGCTATCCTGATGGGCATGATTTTCTTCTCTAATGCCATTGTTGCAATGATTTCATATTTTATTGGTTTTGTTGCTTTGCCTGTGGTTGCATGTGAAGTTGCTCCCGAATTACTGTTAATAAAACATTCCTTAGAGCCATTTTTTAATTTTTCTATTCCTCAGTTCATTCGATCGGATTATGTTCTTCTATTGGCATTAGTGTTAGGAATTATTGGCACCTTTATTCGCATGCCGCACTTTGAGCGTGGATTGCATAGATTCAAACTATTCATTCAAAGATTGATCAATGCTGTTTTTATACCTTTTTTACCTTTGTATGTGCTAGGATTTTTATTAAAGGTGCGTTATGAAGGTACTTTTACTGTATTATTTCAACATTATGCTGCTACTATTATTTTGATAGTGTTGGTACAAATAGTGTATTTAGTATGGTTTTATCTTATTGCTGCCGGATTCTCTCTAGAAATGGCGCAACGATATATTAAAAATGCATTTCCTAGTTATATTACTGCATTTAGCACCATGTCCAGCGCTGCTTCCATTCCGGTCACGGTAGATTCAGCCAAGAAAAATATAGATAATCCCGGTTTGGTGGATATGGCGATACCAATCATGGCAAATGTGCATATCCACCAAACCGGGATTATCTATATTTTTCTTGGCGATACCAATCATGGCAAATGTGCATCTGCTTGGCGATAGTATTAGTACACCACTGTTGGCACTGGTAACGCTTTTAATTTTCAAAGGTTGTTTTCCGGCATTTGTGACCTACCTTATGTTTGTTTTTTATTTTTGCACTTCAATGTTTGCGGTTTCTGGCATTCCAGGCGGTGGTATCTTGGTAATGTTGCCAATTTTGCGTACCTATCTTGGCTTTACGCCCGATATGGAAACAGTAATTATTGCGCTCTATTTCTTAATGGATTCATTTGGCACAGCGGCAAATGTTATGGGAGATGGTGCATTGATTATCATGGTTAATAAAATTTTAAAAAAATTAAAATTGCATGAATAAAAAAGGAGAAAGTTGTTTGAGCAACTTTCTCCAATGACTTTTAATACTTCTTATAATATATCAATGGTAAATAATTGATCAAATGATGCAAATCGTGAACGCGCATCTTTTTTGATCCATTCAGGTATGATGCGTTGTGCATAATCCATAAAGCTATTAAGTCCTACGCGATGCTCTTTATTACCAAGAGGATCAGTATATTCTTCAGGAAATGCAATACCTATGCCAAAAAGCCGAGGAGCTATGATACCAGTTTTATCGTCATAGGTAATTGTATTGTTCACATGTATTGGCGGCAACTCATTTCGTTCATATCCAACTGCATAAATAATTTTATTGCAAATTGGTAGCCAGGATTCTCGTGCTTGTTCACTATTGTAAATTCTTAAGATATTTGCAGGGGGATTTTTTTCCAATACTTCGCGTGCCCATTGCGCAGTTATTCCTTTCAATCCGTTTGCATTATGTAATATCCATGTTCCCATATCAACGGCATATTGAATTGGGTTTTTATAAAAATTAATAATGCGCTTTACATTTAATTCTGTTAAAAATTTCAAGATCAAAATAGCCGAGTGGGAACTCCCAATCACGGCGATGCAATCGTCATGTTGTACATGATCGGCCAATACATCTTTTGACAAAGCAAGATCAAGTGGTATTTCATGTTCGCATGGATAATCCAAAGAGCGGGGTTTTGATCCGGTAGCCAATACAACATTATGTGCAGCAATTTTTTTATCTCAAATGCCAACGTGCCAGCAATCTTTTTCAAATTCCAGGGAAGTTAAGTTGCCCGTTATTGTCTGAACCTTAGTCACTAGATAGTCACTAATATCTTTTAAAGGTTGTATTATTATTTCCAGCGGGTATTCCTTTTCCTGATCATAATCCAAAAGTTTATCAAATGAAGCTGTTTTGCATTCTTGAAATGTTTTGCACGATTCCAAAAATTGCACAAATAATTTTGTTTTGGTGTTAGCAGGAACACTTGCGTAGTATTTTCCCAATCTGCCAACATTGAATTCTGGATCGATCCACGTAATACTTGATGGGCTAATACCAAGATCCATTAAAAGACCAATAGTTATGATTCCGGCAGGCCCTGCACCCACAACTGCCCAATTGCATTGAGATTCTCCTTCTGTGTTGGAAAAAATATAATCACATGAATAATCTTTGCAAACCAAGCTTAGCAACAAAAAAATTAATATCTGTTTTATCTTCATAACAATCCTTTGATAACATGCATGATGATATTTTCTAATACTATACTATCTCTGCGTGTGATAAAAAAAGGGTTACGATTATAGTTAATTTTTTTTAGCTGTTAAAAAGTGAAAGAAGTTCATACACATTTGTAAATCTTCGTAATTTACAACTTTGTCGCTCTATTTTCTGGTTTTTTGCTACAAACAGTTGTTCAATTCCAAATTTTTCAGCTTCTTTAATAAAGCTGTTTATCTGATTAATTGGTTTAATTTGACCGGTTAAACTGATCTCTCCTAAAATCATTGATTTTTCCGGCAATGGCTGCTGAAAATAGCTGGAAAGCAGTGCAAGAGCTATTCCCAAATCTGCAGAACTTTCTTTGATTTTAAATCCACCGCTAATTTTAAAGAAAATGTCATGCGCGCTCAGACGAACTTGCAGATATTTTTCCAAAATTGCAGCAATCAAAACCACTTGTTTATGATCAAGCCCGGAGACCACGCGTTGCGGAATACCAATTTTTGACTCAATCGTTAATGCTTGTAACTCCAGAAGCAAGGGACGTGATCCTTCAATTATGCTGGTCAGCGCCGAACCGGGGGCATTGGTTATTTCATTAATCAAATGTTCATTAATATTGGGAACTTGCTCAAGGCCATGCTCTTCCATTTGAAAAAATCCAAGTTCATTAATGGTTCCAA
>JAMCQQ010000332.1 GCA_023379515.1 Actinomycetota bacterium | reverse complement strand
GCTTTTTATAATCACAATATTAAGTATTTATCCGTTCGAAATTCTAAAAAAGATTTACAGTGAGTTAAAACAATCATTTGCTTCTTTTAAAATAAATAAAAATAAGAAAACCATATTTTTTATTTTTTTATTTATCTTGCTTGCTTTTTTAAAACTCCAGACACCCGAAATAAGAGAAGATCAGTATCATCTAGACTTAGCAAAAGAGTACTACTCAAAAGGTTCGATAATGGCTGACTCCAAGCAAATGTTTTATGTCCTGCCTACTCCGCAGTTAGGTGAGATGTTTTATATAATTTCCTTTCTTTTCAATACTAAAGAATCTGCACGTTTTATTCATTTCACTTTTTATCTTTTGGTTTTATTATGTCTATATAATTTTTCAAAATATAAGAACTATAAATTTGCAATCATTGCCCCTCTAATTTTTACATCAGCAACAGAGGTGCTAAAGGAAACGGCATCGCCTTATGTAGATTTCCAATGGATACTCCCCTTCCTACTGGCGACTTACATTCTGATAAGAGAAAAAAAGGAAAAAACTGATTACCTGCTTTCGGGAATTTTACTTGGAGTAATGCTTGCTGCAAAATTATGGACAATTGCCTTTATGCCAATTCCAGTTTTTTACATATTAATTAAAAATAAGGTTGGCGTAAAAACATTAAAATCTGTTTTAATATTTCTAGTTGGAGCGATTATTCCATCTGTCTTCTGGTATTTAAGAAATTATATGCTTACAGGAAATCCGGTATACCCAGCATTTAACTCTGAAATTAGTCTAGAGAATGAAAGTATTGCTTTGCCTCTGTCAAACGTTTTAGGAATAAATTATTCAATTCTCAGTTTCTCATACATAAATGTTTTCGGTCCTTTATTCTACCTTGGTTTATTACTGATGGTTTTTAATATTAAAAAAGTGCTATATCTATTCAGAAGAGACAATATGTTCTTTTTTTTCGGGCTTTTTCTTATTGAGCTTTTGTTTATAAAATACCACTTTGGAAGATATCTCTTAGGAATATTTGCTCTCTCCTCTTTGATTCTTGCAAACCAGTTTTATCTATTCATGCGTAATAAAAAGATGTTTGAAAGTCTGTTTTATTTTGCTCTTTCGGGTATACTTATCTATTATTTTCTCAATACGCTTATCTTAATCCCATTTCAGTATGAATGGGCAGACAAAAATACATATTTAACCAGGATGCTTTCAAGAGATAATTCAAGCTACTATGATTTTGATAAATTATTTGACAAGCATATTGAAAAAAATGACTTAGTTGCTACATACAGGTTATTCGGATTTTATTATGCCGATTTCAATCACATAGACGTCAATAACATTTTCAGTAAAAATGAAAAATCCTTTACTGCGCTTAAGAAAAATGGAGCAACGAAATTGGTAATTCACGGAGGAGATATAATCTGGTTTTGTAAAACATTAAGCTTAAAAGATTGCACGAAAGATAGGTACTTCCTTATTTCCTCTTATCAAAATTTTCGCTATATGTATTTAGTGAGATAGTTTTAGAAAGCTTTTTTACTTGCGACAATTAAGAGGTTAGTGCCATCACTAGTATCTTTCTTGACATATCTTAAGAATCTTTTAACAAGAAAGTCGTTGACAAACTTTGGTCTGTATGCAATTCTTCTGCCGAACATAACCTTTAGAATTTGTGAAGGCCATGAAGTCAGTAGAAAAATATCAAACATCTTTGTTACCTCAGGAGAAATAATATTTTCGAGTTTTTCTATTTTAAAACCAGCTTTTTCAATTATTTTTTTCCAATCCTGATTATCAAGCAAAACATGCCTTGAAAAAAAGGTATTATATTTAACTGTTAAGTATTTATCTAAAAAGTTAAGCCCTAGTTTGGTTAAAAAAGGCCTGAAAAATGTATTTTGGTCAACTCTAATGGTTTCGATTGTTGCTACTAATTTACCGTTATTTTTTAAAACTCTGTAGCATTCCCTAAGAAGTTTATTAGGATTTTCAATATGCTCAAATGTGCTTACTGACATAATGGTTGAAAAAGTTCCGTCCGGAAAAGGAAGATTTCTTGCATCGGCCAAAACTAAATTCTTAAATTTATTGGTTTTTGATGCCATAAAAAGGTCTCTTGGATTAATATCAACACCAACATCCAATTTCTCTTCTGTGAATGACTGGGCAAATTCTCCAAAGCCGCAGCCTATATCAAGGACTGGTTTTTTGAATTTAATTTTAGAAAGATGCCTTGCTTCTACCGCTCTCCACATCGCAAGACCCAGAGGCGAATTTTTCAGATACCTGCGAAAATATAGTTCTGCATCTTTCATGAGTAAGGAAAAATTCTATCAAATTAAAAAGTACGTGTCAAAGATATTTTCAGCATAATTGCCATACTTTTAGTTCTATTATAGAATAGTCACATGTCTTCTCCGGTAAAATTAGTGCTTTTAAGCATTTTATCCTCCGCTATCCTTTTAACATTTTTAGCAGTCAATAAATTTCTCCTGAAAAAGAAAATTTCTTATTTTAATTTATTGATATTAATTTCCATCCTGCCAACAGTCAGTATATTTCGACCTGGTATATATGAAAGCGGAGATTTCAGCCTCCATCTCTATAGAAGCATCGACTTTTACCGAAATCTTAGTCTTGGAAATTTTATGCCTTCTTGGGGAGGAGAATTAAATATGACTTTTGGATATCCAGTTTTTATTTTCAATTATATTTTGCAGTACTACGTTATTGCTGCCTTTCACTTCATCGGGCTTTCATTTATTAACAGTATGAAAATTTTCTTAGCATTTTCTTTTATTGCATCAGGGGTTTTTATGTATATTTTTACTCGAAAAATATTTAAAAATGAATTGCAGGCTTTTGCTGCGTCAGTATTTTATTTATTTACCCCCTATCATTTAGTCGTCTATCATTTCAGGGTCAATGGAGAAATTCTAGGGTTTGCTTTTATGCCGTTAATTTTAATATTTGTAGAAAATTTACTTAAAAAGCCTAACCTTAGAGATACTCTATTGGCTGGTCTTTTCTATGGATTGTTTTATCTGGCTCACTCATCAAGCGCTGTATTTTTCCTTCCTATTGTTTTTCTTTACAGTTTAGTATCTATTATTAAATCAAAAAAAGAATATTTTAAAAAAGCTGCTCATATTACGACTTCTTTAGTAATCGGAATTTTTCTTGCATCATATGTTTTCGTTGCTCATGTAATCTTAGGACAGTATACCTATACCTCCGTATACAAAGGGACAGGTGTCACCTACCAAAATATTTTAGAGTTAATTTATTCTCCCTGGCGCTACGGCTTCTTATTCCAGGGGCACAAAGGAGAACTTTCTTTTATAGTCGGCTATACACAGCTTTTCGTGATTTTTGGATTAATCTTTTTTCTTCTGAAAAAGAAAATCAATAAAGCGGATAGACCTTTTGTAATATTATGGCTTTTTCTTTTTTTTGGATTATCTTTTTTAATAACTCCATGGTCTGATTTTTTATGGAAAGCTATACCCTTACTATCTATTGCTCAATTTGCCTACAGACTCCTTCTAATAGTTACGTTAGTTTCTTCAATCTTAGCAGGGTATTTTTTCCTGCATATTAAAAATAAAAATTATGCTTATTTACTTATTTTTATTACAATCGCCTATACAATTTTAAATTGGGGGAACAGAGGAACAATTCCTTTAAATGACAACTACCTTATTAAAAACGTTCCGAATAGCACTTTAGAAGGGGAAGGAATGGCAATAATGGCAAGCCCTAAGTGGCTTAAGGAAGGCTATCTTTGGGAGAAAGCCATCCCAAAAAATCAATTGGAAGTTTTATCTGGGAATGCAGAAATAAAAGAAGCTCTAAGACAACAAACACTTCATAACTATCAGGTCGAGGTAGAATCTAATGCAGTTTTTAAGGAAAACACTCTGTATTTCCCAGGATGGAATGTAAAAGTAGACGGACAAAAGATACCGATAAATTATCTCGATGGAAAAAATCTTGGAAAAATTTTATTTAAAGTTCCGGAAGGAAATCACTCTATATCTGTATATTACGAGGATATTGCCTTATACAAGTTATCAAAACAGCTAAGCGCTTTTGGTTATGGCTTAATTATGATAATTTTGAGCATAATGCTTATTAAAAAAATGAAGTTGGCAAAAAAATGAGAAAAAATCTTTACCAAGAAATGTACAGACTGGAAGAAAGCCACTGGTGGCATATCGCAAAAAGAGAAATAACTCTTAAGCTCTTAAAAAAATATTTTGCTAAGAATAATCCAAAGATTTTAGACATAGGCTGCGGAACAGGCAAGAACCTGGAAGAACTTAGTAAATTCGGAGAGACATGGGGAGTTGATGCTTCAGACGAAGCAATCTCATATTGCAGAAAAAGAAAGTTTAAAAACTTGAAATTATCAAAAGCGGAAAATACAGGTTTTAAAAAAAATACTTTTGACATAGTAACTGCTTTTGATCTTTTGGAACATATAGATGATAAAAAAGCAGTTGAAGAAATAAAAAAAATTCTAAAGCCCAAAGGATTAATTATTGTTACCGTTCCTGCTTATAAGAAGCTATGGAGCAAATGGGATGAAATATTAAATCACAAAAGGCGCTACAACGAAAAACAAATTACTGAACTCTTTCCAAAAAAAGATTTTGAAATTTTGAAAATTTCCTATTTCAACTCTTTTCTCGTTATTCCTGCTTATTTTATCAGAAAAGCAAAGTCTTCTTTATACAGTAAAGATTATCCTTCTGATTTTAAACTTGGATCTCCATTAATAAATAATCTTATGCTGGCTATTTCTCGCATTGAACAGATAGTGATCAGAAAAGGCAAGGTCCCTTTTGGAACTAGTATTGTGTGCCTAATCCAAAAGAAGTAAGATTAAGCTCTCCAAAGCCTGAGATAGGAATCGCAAAGCTTTTCCCAACTTTGTTTTTTTGCCCAAGAATATCCGTCTTTTATCTTCTCATCATAATCCTTATTAAGGATTACGTGCTGAATATCAGAAGCAAGAGACAGATACCCCGAGGATATATAAATATACTTCTTGAATTTTGCAGTTTCCAAATAATCTTTTTTTATATCATTGTTATAAACTGCAAATACTAATTTTTTATTTACTAAGGATTCCAAAATACCTAGATATCTTGAAACAAAAACAATATCCGTTTTTTTTACATACTCATCTACATTTTCCACAAAGCCTTTAAATACAACGTCTAACCGGTTTTTTTCTGCAAATAATTGAGCTTTTTTCATCTGTGATCCATCTCCAAGAATCGTAAGTTTTAAATTTATTCCCTTGTCTTTTAAAATCCGAACTGCCCGCAAATACTCCATGATTCCTGCTTCCTCTTCCAATCTCCCGATATATAAAACATTTTTTATTGAAGAGTTATGAGTTTTAGAATCTAATTTTGGAGTCGTATCTACTGCCCCATAGCTTATGATAGTCGGATTTGTCCCATACCATTTTTTGAAAAAATCTCCGATGCAAATATTTCCTTTAGACAGTTTTTCTGCTATTTTATGGCTAAGAATAGCCCTTCGACCAGGAATCTTATTTCCTTCATAGCCATGAAATGTGATGTAAACTTTTTTATAAGGAAAGACAAATCTAAAAGGTAAATACCAGAAAAAGACGTCATGACAATGAATTATATCGGCTTGTTTTAAAATATATTTATATTTCCAAAGCTCTTTCCAAATCCTAATTTTCTTAAACCAATCATCTTTACCTGGATGAATCTGGAAAACAGTCATTCCATTCACTTTTCCTGGATGTTTAGCACTTGACGATATAGAGTGATTATTTGCACTATGGGCTCCTAGCAATTTTTCGGTTATTACGGTGACCTCATGTCCTCTTTTTACCAAACTTGCACCAACATTTTGAACATGCTTCTCGACTCCGCCAATATGTGGATAAAAAAATCTACTTAGAAATATAACTTTCATCTTTTTTAATTATCAACAGAAGATTTGATCCTCCTAAAATTAGAACCATAAAATTATCGATTACTGTTATAATATCTGGCATAAAAAGCTTGAAAAATCTTATTAGTTTTCCTGCATAACTATTCGTAAAGATAAAGTTTCTAATAATTCCTTCAATTTTTTTTTCCTCAATAATTTTAAATCCATTTTCCTTTAGCAAGCGACGTAAATCATCAGGGTTATATCTTCTTAGATGACCCACTTCATAGTCAAATTTTTTTAAAAGCCCTACTTTTGCAAGAGGAGCCTCTCGTAATGGAACTGTAATCAAACAAAATCCATCTTTTTTTAATAAATTATATAAAGCAATAATAGCCTTCTTATCATTGTCAATATGCTCAAGAACTTCAGAACATATAATAAAATCATATTCTGAAGATGGACAATATTTAGGGAAATTTAATCTTCTAAATTTTACATTCTTTAATTGAAGGGCATCCGCCGTTTTCCTACAAGTTTTAATTACAACGCTAGAAATATCTATCCCAAAAACAGAATACCCCTTGCTTGCATAATAGTAATCAATTGTTCCTGCGCCACAACCTATATCCAAAATTTTTGCTGTTTCAGACAAATACTTATCAACAGCAGCAATAATGAATCTATAAGTTAAGTCGTTCTTTTTAATAATTTTTGTCTGTACTTTTGATCCCAAATGAAAACCGTCGTAAAAATTAGACATGGAGGTAGTTTATCATCTTGGAGTCTCACCTTCAATCAACTATTGACATATTTAAAAATTAAAGATTAACTATAGTTGTGAAGGTTAAATTTAACTTTTTTTTATTTCTTCTATTTCTAACATTTTTAATACTTCCAAATAAAATAGAGGCTAGTACTCTTTTCGAAGACGATTTTCAATCAGGATTATCTAAATGGAATATAATCAGTGGAGCTGATATTTGGGAAACAAAAGAAATCTACGGAAGTTTAAGGTTTGGTGGAAAAATTAACTCTGGTAATACGATAATTAGTGCTATTGCTGGGGAAGAATCTTGGGATAATTATATTTTTGAAGTAGACATTCTACCAATATATGCCGATGACAAAAATATTATGTTTAGATGGACACCACAAAGAGGATTTTGCAATCAATTTCATTTTAACAGCGCTGGAATTCAAGTAAATTACCGCCCAGAAATAACTAACTATTTCATGACGAATGGTTCTATTTATCACGTAAAAATTATTTTAAATGAAAATCGATATATTCTTTATATAGATGATCAATTACTAATAGATTTTACTAATAGTTATGAAAGTCCGCCTTGTTTAAATGGATCGATAGGATTAACTATTAGCACTGGATCATCGTACCCTTCAGAAGTCTGGTTTGATAATGTCAAAGTTTCAACAATTGATGACGAAGTAATTCTAAATGTGCCAGATATTAAGCAAACTTCAAACCCATGGGCAAATCAAGAATACGATTCAGCAAAAAAATGGGCACCAAATAGTTGGACTATAGCTAATTGGGGATGTGCGTTAACATCAGCAACTATGGTTTTAAATTATTTGGATACAAAAAAGCTACCGAATGGATTGGCACTACATCCTGGTACTTTAAATGAATGGTTAAGAAATGAGATAGATGGTTATATACGAGAAGGCTGGATTAATTGGCTTGCAATTTCTAGGTTAACAAAAAAAGCTAATAAAACTAACGACATTGAAAACTTTAATGCTTTAGAATACGAAAGAATATTTGGATCAAACTCAGAAATGTTATTAGAAGACATAAAAGTAGGTATACCCGATATTTTGGAAGAACCAGGACATTTTGTTGTCGGGAAAGGTTTTAATGAAAACACTTTTAAAATAAACGATCCATATTATTCCATGAGAACAGATTTAACGAGTTATAGCAATTCTTTTTTATCTTTAGGTAGATATATACCATCAAAGACAGATTTATCATATATCATGATTGCATCGGATAACAATGTAACCATAACAGTTAAGGATGACGATGGAAATTATCAAGGACAGCAATTTTTTGAAGAGTCTCTAAAAAATGAGATAACTGACGAAAATAATGCGCAATCAATAAGAATATTTTATCTGAAAAAACCAAAGAACGGATCCTACATGCTTGAAATTTCCGCGCAAGAACCAAAAATTACAACAACGAATATTTATCTTTATGACATTACAGGTAATGTTAAAAAAATCGACGTAAAAGATCTCTTGTACGAAAAGCCTTCATTTTTTTGTGCTAAA
>JAMCQQ010000331.1 GCA_023379515.1 Actinomycetota bacterium | reverse complement strand
TCTCTTAGAATTAAGTACTTTCTCAATAATTGAATCCATACAGATTTTCCTTTCTATTTTTTAACTGTAATTATAATGTATCATGAAACATTATTTCATTAATATTAACTATATTGCAATTATATAACAAAATATAACCAAATACAAACCTTTTTCTTATAAAAAATTAAGTTTGTGAGAAGGGAGATAAAAAATTTACTGAAAAATAAGGAATCATAAGCCCATTATCTTTTTTGGATAGAAGTAATTAAAATGTTACCCGCCAAAGGTGACTCCGCCATCAGCAAGAATTGTTTCCCCGAAAATATAACTCGAGAGGTCACTTGCATGAAAAGCTACTACATTTGCAACGTCATTTTCAGTTCCAAGCCGACGAATAGGAATTTTCTTTTCGATTTTTAGAAATTCCTCCGAAGTATGTAAAGATGATAGAATTTTACTTCTCCTTTGTTTCCCTTTTAAGCGGGAGTACACCAGACATCTCACCAATCACATTGACTAGGTCGCTATCAGAGGGAAGCACAATTTTTGCATTGTTTTTAAGTGCAGTTTCCATAGCCTGAAGTTTTCTAAGTAATTGTGCATTGCCAATAAAATATTTCTCAGCCGCCTCATTTACCAGTTTAATTGCCTGCGCTTCGCCTTCTGCTTCCAGAATCTTTGCCTGCCTGATTCCTTCCGCCTTTTTTATTTCCGCCCTTTTTATACCGTCAGCATTTGTTTCCGCAGCTGTTGCAAAGTCAATGGCAGCTACCATCTCATTTTGTGCTTTGACAACCTTATTCATTGTCTCCTGGACATCTTTTGGCGGATCAATTTCTTTCAGCTCGGTTCGCAGGATTTCAATACCCCAGTCTTTAGTCTCAATTTTGAGTGTCTGGTCAAGATCCGTATTAATCCTGCCTCTTTCGCTATTTGCCGATTTGAGCGTAAGAGTACCAATGATATTTCTTAAGGTAGTTCTTGCGAGGTTGACTACCTGCAGGCGGTAATTTGTTACATTATACATCGAGTTTTTCACATTTACCTCATCAGCCTTAACCTTTAGATAAACCTGCGCATCCACTGTTGCATTCAAATTGTCGTTGGTAATGATTACCTGCGGGTCTGCATTGAATAGTTGCTCCCTGATATCAACACGGTAAAGTTTTTGAAAGAAAACCAAAACCCAGTGAAACCCGGGCTCGGCATAACCGGTATATTTACCAAGCGTTTCTTTTAGGCCACGATGTGTCGGCCTGACAATCCTTATTCCAATTAAGAAGAAGAAAAATACAACTGCAGCAACTATAATTATTACATTAATAATAATATTCATAAGACACCATCCTTTTTAACTATTTTAAATTGAGATTATTACTGTGGTTGACGATTGTCAAGAAAAATCGATTCTTATCTTTTCATATCAAATATTATACCAGTGACAATTATAAATATTATTAGCAATTTTTACCGTAATTTCAGAATTGCTAATCAGCAACCCATGTTCGGCTTTTCTTGAATTAGTATAATTAAACCATTTTATGAGTGATTCATAATGTTTGCTATAAATTGTTGAAGCCAATCTTATTTCCAGGAATTCTATATAAGTTGGGTTAAGAATGTTTGAGCAGGAACAATGATAGGATTTGAATACTTAAAGCAATCTTTGGAGATATAATCCATATCAAATACCACCTGGAACGCATGTTTTGCCTTAATTTTGTCCTGAAAATAAGCCAGATTTTTACTTATATCATTTTTTGACGATAATTTGACTTCAACTAAAAACCATGGTTTTTTATCATGTGAGACTAAAAAATCTATCTCTCGTTTTTCTTTATCTCTGACAAACCATAAGTCATAATGCCCAAAACCACGATCTGTCCAAAAATTTACAGCCTTAAGCAGATGAGACGCAACCAAGTTTTCCATACGACTTCCTTCTTCTTCGATGTTTATCCAATCCCATAAATAAATTTTTGGTTCTTTTATAAGAGAACGGGGAATATTTTTGGACCATGGCTTAACAGTAAAACAATAGAAAAAAGACTGCAATGTTTTAATCCATCGGCGTATCGTATCGGGTGATACATTAATCTTTTTAGCGATGTTTGAGTAACTGGTTAGCTGGCCAGCCTGGTGTTTTAAAATTTCCGCTAAAATCTCGATTTGCCCAAGTTCCTGAATACGGCTTAGATCCCGGATATCTTCCCGTATTAACTGTTCCTGGCGCAGAGTTTTCCATCGATTTAAAAACCTGGTATCATTTTTTATGAACGGCTCAGGAAAGCCTCCGTTTTTAAGCAATTTTTCAAAATCGCTGCTGTCACTTTTAAAAGGCTCACTAATTTCATTTTCCGATAGATCGGTCCTATGCAGTTCTGCTAAAGATAGTTGATGCAGCCGGTAAGAAAAATATCGGCCCATCAGGCTATCCCCGCCTTTTTTATAAATATCCAACCGGGAACTGCCCGTTACAATGATTTTTACCTTTTCTTTGTATGTGTCAAAAAAACCCTTCAAAAAAGTTTTCCACTTGCCATATTTATGGATTTCATCAAAAACAATAATGGGTTTGTCTGAAGATAATTTATATAATTCAGAAAACTCGGCAACACTTTCAACACCTTCAAGAATAATTCTCCTATGGTCTAAATTATCCCAGTTCAGATATAAAAATTGACTCGTAAACTCTTTAGCCATAAGGCTTACTGTTGTTTTTCCTGATTGCCTGGGTCCACTAAGAAAAATCATTTGCTGATTCTTTTGAAATCTCATATGCGATGGCACATCCGATTACTCCACCA
>JAMCQQ010000330.1 GCA_023379515.1 Actinomycetota bacterium | reverse complement strand
TAAAGATTTAAAACGTATGTTCTTTTCCAACATAAATTTTATTTTTATTAATTTTATTTTTATTAATTTTATTTTTATTAATTTTATTTTATCATTTTCACTCGAAGGATTTAATTTTTTTTTTTTCCTCATTCTTTCTTCTTTTTTTACGTAGCTTTTGATTTATTTTCCTAGATTTGGACGCCAATTTACAAGAAGTTCAGTTGGACGATACAAACGATGAGGTATTTTTCACTTTTCTTTTTTCGTCCTTTATTGGCCCTTTTTCGACTCTTATTTTGACCTTCTGTTTCGACCATGTCATATCGTCATCATCAGAAACTTTCCTTCATTTTCAATTGACTTATTTTATTAGAATGATTATTCAGCGTCAAAAATCCAACTTGAAGAGCCTGAAGATTTGGACTTCTATTGATGCATTCAAATATACAAAGATAAGAAGCTCTGAAACGAGTGTGAGAAATGGTTTCTAATTCTCGTGAGATGAAAGGCTATTACTGTTTCGCTTCTTTTTCGTCGTCTCCTACTTCGTTTCAGTCGTTGTCGATTTATTGTTGCAATTCTCGCTATTAATGATAAGAAGCACAAAGCAGAGGGTGAAATCCGTTCCTTCCTAGTTGTACATACTAAATAAACTCTATTTCAAATTTTGGCTTTGATCCTAGCAAATCTGGGCGGTAATAGTTATTGCACACTTTTCACACGAGATTCTAAAATCAGTTAGACAAAGCAAGATGACAACTCAAGATCCAACTTTTAGAAGGTAATTTAAAACCATCAAACATGTTTTCACTCGTTTTTCCTGCCAACCGTTAAAACTGATTATGCTCTCCTAATAACTTCTTTTTACAATTCATTCATTCTTATTTTTGATGTGCTGATTTTTTAGTTTATACGGTTTCGCTGCCAATGATGATACTGACAATATCCAAAAGCTTGTTAGAAGCTCAGGAAACGAAAAGATCACTGCTGTCATCAACGTACAAATGGCTGGATGGGTATCTTTTATTTTTTGTTTTACATTTCATGTTTCATTGCTTTCCATTGCAAACGAAGATAGAGAGAGAAAAGTGTTGTATATAGAAAGGAGCAGAGTGCGAGAGAGTGATATAGGGATCGATTTGAGATGAATGTATTTCTGGTAAATAATAACTTGGTTTTGTATGTGAATTGAACAAGTTTATCTTATTCTATTTATTATTGTTGCATTTATTAATTTGCTAAATATTATAGACTTGCTTAGATCAAGCTATCACTTGGAATAACGCTGTCCTTGTCAAACTCTTTTTATCTCTTGGTGCCGAAACTTTATTTCACGTATTTAGTTATTTTTTCTTTTTTTAGTGGCTTTTACAAGAGTGATACTTTTTACAATTAATTTTTTCCCTTTGATCTTTCATTTTTGATTTATTAATGTGCATTATCATGCATGCATGCTTAAACTTAATTAATTAGAGTGACAAATCGACAGGAAAGAATAAGACTAACTGGGAGTGGTATCTTAAAGTGAAAAGCATGTGCCCTCATTACAAATCCCCAAACCCTATCTTTAGACAAGTCATTGAAGAAGAGACTATTTCTCTTCAACCAATTAAAAAAGCTGAACAGGTGACGACACTTTTTATCTTCTTAAAAAATAATAATAATAATAATAATAATAATAATCGCTCAAGCATTTTTTTAACTTATTTAGCCTTCCGTTTTAAATAATTTTTGTGGAAATTGTGGAGCCAGAGCAAGTAAGTTTCTTTTTTCTTATTTATTTATTATTATTATTTTTCTTACACTATATTTTTTCAGCGATTACTATTTCTTTTTTACTCATCTTCTATTTTGTCGCTCGCTCCCCAATTTTCTTCTTCTGATTCCAACTCATATGTCTTTATTTATACATACAAAATTCAAGTATATGATTGACGGCACGAAGCCTATTTTTTATTATTTTTTTATCTTTCCTATTTTTTCCCCTCATTTTCCATTCTTCTATTTCGTTTCTTTTTTACTCATCTTCTATTTTGTCACTTGCTCTCCAATTTTCTTCTGATTCATTTTATTTAAGTGATGGCCTACAAGATGATATAAAAGTATTATTAATTCCTGATTCAATTCTAACGTCATAGGTACTGCAGGTGGAGCTTTCTGCCCAAGTTGTGGAACCAAGCTTTAAAAAGATATCTAAGTATCTTTGATAGATAATATGATAAATCGATTGTAATATAAGGCAAGAATCGGAGCAAAAAAAATCAATAAATTTGTTGTTTTAAAAAACGATTGCTTTCATTCGCCAATTTGCCACGGTTCGCTCTTACCGACCAGATCCTTTCGAGGTTTTCTTACAATCTGTTAGAAACTTTCGACTTAATTTTGATTTCAAATTTTTGTACTAATTTGCTAAACTTTGCAGCTATAAACTTATGAGCAGGATTTATGTCCCAATAAAGACTTTATTTTATTTCTTAAATTGAAATTAAAAGATTATGATGTAGCGACTGACATTAGCGTCTTTAAAGTGCACAATGTCATCTTTAGTCTATTGAGAATCAGTGAATTGCTGGGCATCTGTGTGATGAATTGTACAATGTTTTTTGATAATAATGCAGGTTCTTAGTACTAGTGGATGAGTATTAGTGTTTTATGTTTTAAATGCTCATAAGACCAAGCTACATCCACAGAATAGATAAATAAGTGAAAGAGGAGTTAGGTCAAGGTTTTGTCGTAGGAATATCGTATTTTGTAGTAACCATGAACCATTCTTTATACTCCCAACTCTCTCCCAATCCATTGGCTATGTAAGGATCAGTTTTATCGAGATAGATAGGGATCAATAGATAAATATAGAAGGAGTCGATACAAGTACATCGACGCAACTCATTTGAATAGATAAATGGATAAGTGTATAAATAGGGTAATTAATAAAGAAAGTCTATCAAGGTTTTGTCGTAGGAATATCGTATTTTGTAGTAACCATGAACCATTCTTTATACTCCCAAGTCTC
>JAMCQQ010000329.1:1002-3597 GCA_023379515.1 Actinomycetota bacterium | reverse complement strand
TTTCGGGCCGGTAAAAATACTTGAGAGTAATAAAAATATTGGACTTGTGTATTCTAATGTCGAAATTCTGGAAAGAAATGGCTTTAGAAGAAAGAAATTCAATAAAAAACAGCCGAGTGGCAGAATTTTCAGATATTTGCTCAGAAAATACAACATTAGTCTTCCAACTACTATAATATCTAAACATGTGCTGGAATCATTGAGACATTGGTTTGATGATTCATTGAATTTTTCTGGGGATGCAGATTTATTTCTTAGGATTGCCCATGACTGGAATGTGTTTTATTTGCCGGAAGTAACCGCAATATATAGAGAGCATGATGAAAGTTTTACTTCAACTAAAATTAGCTATATTCCTATAGAAAATGAATATATATTAAACAAGTTGTCTAACATATGTGAGGGATTTTGGAAAGAATACGAAACTGAAATTAAAGATTTTAAAAAGCGATCTCAGATTTCGGTTATTATTTCTAAGTGGAAGTCCGGGAAAAATGCAGAGGCAAGGCATTTTGCGAAAGAGAACATTACTTCATTAAATATATTTACTGTTTTGTATCTATTATCATTTTTTTCTTTCTCTTGTATTAATAGCATAAGAACAAGAATTTTTTCACTAACACTAAGAGAACAGTGATTATGCTCAATAATAAATCTATAGTTAAATCAACCTTAGGCGCTCTACTTATTTTAACTATCTGCTTAAATTATTTTGAAGTTTATAATCATTACTGGTTTATAAAGCTGGCAGCAGGGTATGTTATAAAGATATGGATTTTGCCGGTATTGTTATTCTGTTTTTTATTATTCAAAGAACTGCTTGCGAAGGGCTATTCTTTTCCTTTGAAGGCTGTTTCAGAGTGAATCTTTTTATTTTTTTTCTATGTCTTATTCGGATTTATCTCACTCACCGTACACGAACAGCCATATTATATCGGGAAATACGGATTGATAATGTTTGCCCCATTGACTTTGTACGTTGTAATTATAGATTTTTTTAGAGACAGCAGGGCATTGGGAAATGCTTTAAAATGGCTGTTCATATCTGGCGTTATCTATTCATTAGTTGCTACAGTTTATTTCAATTTTGTCCCTTCTGATGAATGGAATAATGATGCCATAAAGGTAAGGTATATGCTTACGGATGTTACAGATACCCGCGCACTCAAAGAATTTAAGAATATACATGGGTTTGGATATGGTAATTATGCAGTAAGGGAAACTTTGCCAGGCATTGCTGAGCCTGCTTTTGGGGTAATGCTTGCACCATTAATTCTAATTGGGTTTTATTATGCTATGAATTCTTCTGGGTTATTAAAATTCTTTTATTTCGTTTCATCATTTTTTATGTTTTATACACTTACAAATACACTTGCGAGGTCATCTTTTGTAGCATTTATGATCGGATTAGTTTTATTCCTATGGCTTATTAGGGAAAAGAAAAAAGATGTGCTAATAATATTATTGGCTATAACAACAATTTTATTAACCAATAAACCAATGCAATACAGGTTTATTCAACTAATAGGCGCTGTGGTTCAAGAGGCTGTTAAGAAGCCGCCTGTGGTTCAAGAGGCTGTTAAGAAAATGGAAAAGAAAGTTTATTTTTCTAATGATGGGCATATAGATAGTATTTTTGAGACCTATAAAAACTTTAAAAAAGCACCGTTTTTAGGCAATGGGATTAGCTACATGGAAAGTAAATATAAAGACAATAGATGGTATGCTGAACATAATCGGTATCTGTACATGCTTTCTACTGCTGGGCTATTGACGGTTATTCCATATGCAGGATTTATTTTATCTCTGATTTTAATTAGTCTCAAGACTTTGATCAATAAGTTAAGAACTAATAAAAAATTATCTGATATCGGTTCCGGTCTGGTTTTATGCCCCTCTGTATTGCTTTTTGCTATCCAGATAAATAATGCAGGCATGGAAACATATTATTATTGGATATTCTTTGGTCTTGCTGCTGCATGGATTAGAAACTCAAAAAGTGAGGATAGGAATGAAAATTCTGTTAATTGAACCGCCGGCAGTCTCTAAGTTCGGCAACCAAAGAATTTTTGGGGGCAACGGGAGCAATAAGAGCGACTTCAGAAAGCCTCCCCTAGATCTGATGATGATATCGGGGTATCTGAGAAAGAAAGGTTATGCTAATATCCTGATCGATTTCAATGCTTCAAGAAGAACAATAGATGATGTGAAAAGGGATATAAAAGAAATTAATCCAGATGTTGTTTTTTTTTCAACATCAACATGTCAGATTCGATATATTCTTCACAATATATAAAGACCTGCTTGTAGCAAGGGTTGCTAAAGAAATAAATCCATCTATTCTCACGGTCGCTGTGGGGACGCATGTTATGGCGCTTCCGCAGGACACATTTAATGAATCCCCGTTCCTTGATGTAATTATCTATTCCGGGGAATGGGAGCAGACGGCTTTAAATATTGTAAAGAATATATCGAATCTGAAAGAAGCAAAGGGTATTTTCTGGAGAAAGCTGGACGGCGGTTCAATTAACAGAATTTTCATTCCTATCCTCACTTTTTGAGTTTCTAATCCATGCAGCAGCAAGACCAAAGAAT
>JAMCQQ010000329.1:0-992 GCA_023379515.1 Actinomycetota bacterium | reverse complement strand
AACAACATCTGGATTAATTTCTTTTATATCCCTTTTCACATCATCTATTGTTCTTCTTGAAGCAAAGGGTATTTTCTGGAGAAAGCTGGACGGCGAAATAATCAAGACCGATATACAGCCTTCTCTGCAGGATCTCGATGTTCTGGGTTTTCCTTCTCACGACAAACTTGAAAAGGACATTTACGGTGACCCGACATCAAAAAGATTTCCCAAAACGATGGTAATGGGGCAGAAGGCATGCATAAACAACTGCAGCTTTTGCTGTCAGCCAGCATTTTTTGGTGCTCCAAGCGCAAGGTATCGCTCAGTTGAACATTTTTTGGAGGAATTGAAATGGGTTCAGCATCTCGGCTTTAAAGAGGTGATGTTCAATGACGCTACCCTGACTGCTGATATGGAATGGGCAACAGCTTTATTTGAGGGTATGATAAAAAATAACATTGACTTAACATGGAATTGCTCCACAAGGGCAGAGCGTGTTAATGGTGAAGTATTAAAACTTATGAAAAGGGCAGGATGTCACACTATCGCGCTGGGTATGGAAAGCACCGATCCGACTGTTTTGAAGAATATCAGGAAAAATGTAAATCCGGAGCAGATGCGAAAAGCAGTTTCTCTGATAAGGGAAAACGGGATGGACACCATCGTTTTTTGTGTAGTTGGTTTTCCCGGTGAAACAAAGGAGAGCATAGAAAAGACCATTTCATTCCTGAAAACACTCGATACAACTTTTATAACACTCGGCATTGCAGTGCCTGCTCCGGGAACTGATTTCTACAGATATGTTGAGGAGAACAATTATCTATTAACAAAAGACTGGAGTCGTTATGATCCGATGAAGAAACCTGTGTTTAGCTATCCTTGGCTTTCTGCTGATGAAATTGAATATTATTCAAAATATGGCTTGCGGCAGTTCTACCTCAGACCTAAATATATATTTAACAGATTAAAATCAGTAAGAAACATTTCTGAATTATCAACATATTTTCATA
>JAMCQQ010000328.1:3563-4642 GCA_023379515.1 Actinomycetota bacterium | reverse complement strand
CCTATCAAAATGACGACTGGGATATTTCTTTTAAAATACCCGATGACTGGACATTCAGTGAGTCAGAAGAAGAAAAAGGTCTACGGGTTCAATTAACGCCATTTTCACCGAATCTGGAAATCAGTTTCGCTTTTCTGGCAGACACTGCTCCTGCGGATGTAACTGAGGCTGTTTACATGTCAATCTATAAACAGATTTCGGATCCGATAAGTGAAGGGAAAAAATTAACTGAAATCAGGTCAACAACAAAAAATTCGATATCAGAAAATAACATATCCTATCATGAAATAGTTAAGGTATTTGAAGATGAGAATAGAAATGAATGGGTAATGCCTGCATGTTTTATTGCGCATGGAAAAAACCTGTATGTTCTTTTCGGTATAGCAAACAGCAACCTCTATATTGAAGATGTAATCAAAATTTTCTACACGGCAATAAACTCGCTTGAATTTACGGAAGAATAACTGCCGATAAAAACTGTCAGCTCTCTTAAATCACTGGTTTGCCACTTCTTCAAAAAGCTCCGCAGTTGCCTCTTTGTCATAAGCGACCGCACTTGCATTCCCGAATGTCTGGGGCCATGAAGGGATCCCTGTAATCTCTATGTCGCTTGATTTGATCTTACCAAGTACAGGAAGAAGTTTAATGATATCCAGGAACCTGAGATCAGTCCAGGTGTAATTTAAAAGATAATTGACAGCCAGCGGCATCGCCATAATCCTCTCAAATGTGCTTTTTTGTTCAAGAAGTCCCACTACTATTTTTGCAGATTCACGTTCCCTGGCGAAGGCTCCGCTCTGGGTTGAGCCATCCCCGGCCCTGTGCCTGTTTCGTGCCAATGAAAGAGCCTGCTGCCCGTCAAGATGATGCACACCTTTTGTCAGGTAACATCCTGAAAAGTCATCAGAAAGGTCTTCTCCTACTTCAACTGTGACACCCCCAAGAAAATCAATAAGCGGAATGAAACCGTCAAAATCAGTTATAACATAATTATCTATTTTTAAACCTGAAAGTTCTTCAATGGTCTTGACGGTCAATTCATTGCCGCCGAAAGCATGCGCACCGTTTATCTTACCTTC
>JAMCQQ010000328.1:0-3553 GCA_023379515.1 Actinomycetota bacterium | reverse complement strand
TTATTATCGGTAAGGACAAGATTGCCGTTTACTCTTCCGCCCGGTCTGCCCATACCGCTGTCATCACCAAGAATAAGCAGGTTTACCTGTGAATTTTCATCTTTTTCCTTCACTTTTTCCTGATCGTTTTTAATGGAAAATGTCTCAAGAAAATCTTTAAAAGTATTTTTTGCTGCCTGGGCATCCTTGTTTAATCCTATGTATTTAATACAGTAAAGACTTTTATCATCTTTTAACAGAGTAAAGTAATCAATATTTTCAGATTTCTGTGATTGCTCTTTTTCAAGACTGCTTACATAGCTGTACCCTGCAATGCCGGTATTTTGTCCGTCAACCGTTATTTCTTCCTCTTCAAATATCTGAACGGATGAATCATCAGCCGCCGTGCCTGTATAACTTGTCATAATGGTATTTTTATCGGATAAGCCATCTGATCCGGATATACTCTTTACAAATATAAAAATGCTTTCGCTCTCGCTACCGGAGCTTTTATTATTGTGCAGTATCACACTGCCTCCCTCTTCTGACTCAAAAAGCTGCCATTCGTCGGGGCATATAAAAGAGTAATCCGCAAATTCATTGGAACTGCTTACATAATAATTCTCAGGAGGCTGTGTTGTTATTTCAACCACAGTACTTTCCGTCGATCCCTGATTGCTGCCATCAACTTTTCCGGCTTGCTCTGCACTTTGGGATTCTTTATCCTTATCGACCGGGCTTTTATCTCCGCACGCTGGCAGGATTAAAGAAAATAAAAAAACAATGATCACCAAAACAGAAATAAAGACAGGTTTCTTAAATATTTTTTTAAAATAAAAATTCATTTTTCTCCTTGTATATAATACCGGTTTTTGATTTGAAAACAGACTTTGTTATGTTTTGAAAAAATTAGTTTAAGTAAATATAAATTCTAAGGCAATAAAATTCAAGAAAATTCGGAAAAAAATTGAATCATCGCACTTCAGACCTTATAATAACTCTAAACTTTTATAATTTAAAAAGCGGAGAACTATCATGACTGCTTCAACAGATCAGGAACAACGTAAATACACTGATTTTTATTTATTTATCGGAGATAATGAAAAACTGGTTTTTACAGCAAAGGGAATATTGAATGACACAATAAACGGCAATCTTGTCCTTACCGATAATAAAATGTTTTTTTACTTTGTTTCCAATATATCCAGAGATAAAATTTTTATTGCATCCCATCCGTACATTGCCTCCGTGGAATTGAAAGAAGGATTTGCAAGCTCTACTCTTATTATAAACAATAAAAAAGAAACCTTTGAAATAAAGAAAATAAATAAAAAAGAAGCCAGAGAATTTTATAAAATTTTAAATAAAATTGTTCTTGAAAATAAATCAGCGGACTCCAAATCCTGATCTGATAATCCTGAGTCAGTCCGCAACCGTTGATGCCTTCACTGCTGCAAGCTGTATATTTGATCCTACGACAAACCTTATCCACAGGCCTTGCCTGCCAAACTCTTTTGCATCCTTTTTGGAATCAAAATAAATATCTATCCTGTTTCCTTTTATTTTTGAACCGCAATCCTCGGCAACAAAATATCCCATGTCTTTTATTTCAATAATTGTGCCATAAGGAATTATCTTGGGATCGACAGCAATTATCCCGGACCTTACTGTTTCTCCGGTTGCGGTTTTATCATCGGTTCCCTGCGCGGCATCATTTTTACTGTAAGCTGTAGCAATAAAATAATACCAGTCCACTTTCTTTTCAATTTCTTTATATTCAGTAACCACAACAGGTTCTTTTTCCAGGGCTGATTCCTCCTGTGTTTGCTCGCCGAATAAATATGCATTTAATTTATATTCAGGTTTAATTAACGCCAGCGCAATAAAAGCTGTAATGGATGCAATCATTATCCAAAATAAAATATTTATCGCGATGTTGTATTTTTTTAACATTCTTTACTCCATGGTTGGTTTATAAAATTGTTATGAACGCTCAAACACTTGCGAATCATAACTGTATGGTTTCTTCTGTTAAAAAACATGCTCAACCAAAAAATCTTAAACTTAGTAACATAGAAAAAATATAAAAGCAAACATAAATTTTTAAAAACTATAAAAATCATACATATATGATACAATATTGTTCATAATTAGATTGTTTATGTATTATTATGATGATTTATAAAATTTCAAAACCAGAGTTAAAAAACTGTAAATATCGAAAAAATCTGTATCTGTTTCTAAAGTTATAAATCATCTTATTTAAAGGGGGTAAAACCAATGCTTGGTGAAGAAAGAAGGAATTATATAATGAATATAATTGCTAAAACCGGAAGCATAAAAGCTAATGATATTGCAAAGACACTGAGCTTATCTGAAATAACAATCAGGAGAGATCTTGAAAAGCTTGATGAAAAAGGCTTGATAAAAAGAACACATGGCGGTGCAATTAATATTTATTTTGATGGAAATGGAAGAAAACATGATATGCAAAAAGAAGAGCTGACTGATGAAAAGAAAAGAATCGCATTTTCGGCTTCTTCCCTTATTGAGGAAGATAGTGTCATATTGATAGAGGCAGGTATCACCGGTTATTATATAGCATTAAACATTACAAATAAAAAGAATCTGACGATTATTACAAACAGCTGTGACATAGCTGCTATGCTGGGCGATACCAATCCGGATTATAAGATCATATTAAGCGGAGGTGTCTTAAGTCCGCTGACACGTTCACTCTCGGGACCTATTGCTGATTCAACATTCAGAAGTACTTTTGTTGACAAAGCATTCCTGGAAATCGGGGGGATCGATATAAATAAAGGCATTACTGCAGCAGATCCCATAGAGGCACAGACAAAAAGATACATGATCAACAGCGCCAAAAATATTATTGCGTTATCCGATCATTCAAAAGTAGGACGTATTGCAATGAATTTTGTTGCACCGGTAAAAGTCATAAACACCCTTATCACAGACGGTGAAACAGAAAAAGAATTCATCGATAAATTACAGGAGATGGAAATTGATTCTATTGTTGTTTAAATTATCCTGCTTTATTAGAAGAATTAATTTTTAATTTTTCTCTTTTTTCAAATTCAATAAAACTACTGAAAATTGCATATGAACTTTTGGAAAACTATATTTTTCCTAATAATGGAAGCAGTTTCCTGTCAATGTTTTCTTCATTTTCATCAAGCTCGGTTTTAAATAAATACCAGCTTTCCTTATGTTCAGCAAAGGACCCGGGCGCAATTTCCAGAAGAGGACCGAGAGTCTCAAATTCAATAATATCTTTATTGGTGAACGTTTCCATGTTGGAATTCATATCAGGATATTCAAAATCCTTGAAAACATTAAATTTTTTTACAAAAAGATATCCTTTAAGATAATAAGCAGCCCAGCCAAGATTATTAAACAGGCCTATCTTCTGAGCATTTTCCGATTCAGGATCCTGTTCCAACTGTATGTATCTGCCGCCCCATGTCCATCTGGGATCGCTCATGACAGTATAGGACCAAAGCACCAGAGGTCTTGCTGGAAGCAGGTTTTCAGGATTATGACTTCTGTATGA
>JAMCQQ010000327.1 GCA_023379515.1 Actinomycetota bacterium | reverse complement strand
ATATGTGCAAGGAGGGCATGCATTTCCTCTTCACATCCTCTAAGGGATTATGATAAGGAACCCAGTCTTTTAAGTCAAAATCTTATTAACTTATATAAATATATTTAATAACTAATAGTATACGAGGAGTATTATCATGCATATACCTGAAGGTGTAATTGTTGCAATGTTAACACCTTTTGATGATAATGGCAGAATTTCTGAAAAAGAAACAAGGAAGCTTGTAAATTTTTTAATTGATAAAGGCGTAGATGGAATATTTCCTGTATCATCATGTGGAGAATATGCCCATATGGATATGGGAGAAAGAAAATATCTAATTGATATAGTTGCTGATGAAAACAAAGGTAGAGTTGACATTACCCCTGGAACAGGTGCAACTTGCCCTGATAAATCAATTGAACTTGCAAAGTATGCAAAGCAAAAAGGCTGCTCGGCAATTGTCCTTCATGGTCCTTATTTTTTTAAAAATATAAATGAGATAGTGGAAGGACACCTTAAAAAGGTAGCACTTTCAGTTGATATTTCTGTATTTCTGTATAACATACCATTCTTTGCAAATGAAATAACTCCTGAAATAGCTGCCAATCTCTGCAGCATCTCGAACATTGTGGGAATAAAAGATTCTTCAGGCAATATGGTTAACGTCATGAATTTAATTGATATGACAAGAAAAATAAAGCCTGACTTTAAAGTACTTGTCGGTGCAGAAGAAATTATGTATCCTGCTCTTGCTGCAGGGGGAAATGGCTGCATGACAGCAACTGCCGGAATACTGCCTGAATTTATGATATCAATTTATAAAAATTTTATTAATGGAAATCTTAATCAGTCCTTGAAACTGCAGCTGGCTATTCTGGAGCTAATTAGAACTATGAAGACAATTAATTTTCCGCAGGGTTTTAAAGAAGCATTGTCTTTAAGAGGAATTAATATGGGAAAACCTAAGATGGAATTTTCTCCAAGTCTACTTTCAAATCTTGCTCATACAAAGGAAAAACTTGAATTTATTATGGAAAATCTTCTGAAAGAATATTTTCCGCAGACAAAACTTAAATATTATGATGATGTTTCAGACAGGCAATTTTCATTTAAGGAAATTGGTTTTAATGTGCTCTACAATGAATCACTTAGAAGTGCTGAATGCATCAATTGTGGAAAATGCGAAAGTGATTGTTTAAAAACTAATTATAAAGACAGTACCGGCATTAATAGTTTTGAATTAAACAGGCTTGTTGAGGAAATATCAAAAAATATTCTGCAAAAATATAATAAGTTAACTTAAAGATATTATGTTTTCTTACCAAATTTATTTTGAATTTCTACTAATATATTAAGCATGCTGCCTACTAATTTTTCTTTAATTTCATCATTAAATCTACTTTTTGGAACTGAAATCGTTATAGCTGCAATAAGGTGATGCCTGTAGCCATAAACAGGAATCCCTACACAACATAAATCATTTTCAAGTTCTTCATTATCAAAAGAAATATTGTTTTTTCTGATCTCATTTATTTCTTTCTTTATTTCCTCCTGATTATCAATAGTGTTTTTTGTAAATTTAATAAAATCATATTTTTTTAAAAAAGCATCCAGATTTTCATCATTAAAACTTGAAAGTAATATTTTTCCCCATGCAGTAGCATGTATTTGCTTTCTATTTAAGGATATAATTGGCTGCAGAGAGTGTGAACTGCTAAGGCTTTCAGCCAAAACAAAGTCAGAATTTTCAATAACAATTAAATTTGCAGTTTCATTAAATTCATTTTTAAGACGCTCTAAATAAGGCATTAAATTTTCATAAAATGGCAGATTTGCATAATACCTGTTACCCAGCTCCCCGATCTTAAATCCCAGACAATACTTTCCGCTATCCTGATTTTTAAATAATAGTTTATTATTTAAAAGCGTTCTAACAATATGATGTGTGGAACTTAGACTTAAGTCCATATTTTTGGAAATTTCTTTCAGCCTCATTCCATTTTTATAATGTGAAATTAAATCTATAATCTTACATGCCTTGTCAATTGATTTTACCTTGCTTTCACTTTTATTCTTATTTTTTATATTATCTTCTGTATCCATATAAAATAATTATATATCTATAGTATTAAGAAATTAAAATAAATTTAATTTATTTGATCTATCTAAAATTTTTTATATTTTTATCTTTAATAATCGTGCTGCATTTTCATTTAATATTTTTCTGATATCTTTCTCCTTGATATCAAGTAATTTATATTGATATAGTTCAACAGGTAAATTATAAGGCATATCTGAACCAAAAATTATTTTTTCTGCGCCGAGCGCATTTAAAAACCATCTCTTATCATCTATAGTAGTCCAGGAGGTTTCTAAAAATACATTATCAAAATCAGAAGATACAAAAACTGCATCAGGAGAATATATCTGACCACCGCCTGCATGGGCAAGTATAAAATTAATATTCTTATATTTTTTTGCAACAGGTCTAATCATTGAAGGCAATGCAAACGGTATTCCTGGACCTGTATGTACCATTACGGGAATATCATATTTGGAAGCCGCTCTACATATTTTATCTGCATCATTTAATAAAGGATTAACAGCATGACCGATAGTGTGCATTTTTATAGCTTTAAATAGTTCTGTTTTCATCAGCCTGTCTACTTCGTTATTAAAATCTTTTTCACTTATATGCGGATTTATCGAAATTAAACCGAACAACCTGTCATTATATTTTTCTATAAATTCAATCAATTTATTGTTATATTTATTATATTCAGCAACCCCTGGAAATAGCTGAACAACTGCCTTTTTAACATTATATTTGTCCAAAGCATTTATAAGTTCCTGCTCATTTACATTTACATCAAAAACTGTGCATGGACCAAAATGCGAATGTATGTCAATAATATCAAAGTTAATATTCTCAAACATTATTAAAACTCCTCTCTATTTTTTAAAATTAAATTACAACTTGTTCATCCACGATCACACAGGTGAAATCTTTTACCCATCCCAAAAGCTCCTCGGTAGCTTCTTTTGCAAGATTGGTAGAGAACGATTCCTCTGCATCATCTAAAGAGTTATAATACAATTCGTTTACCCTGAAATAATTCTCCGTTTCATCTTTTTTAATTCTTTTTGCAATCGTATATTTTTTAAGATGTTTTAATTTCTTTGCATCTTCCACATGTTTATTAAAAAATTTTTCAAAATCTTCTTCATTTACTCCGTCAGCTAACCTAAACATACATACCGCCTTTATCATAATATCCTCCCGGAAAGTTTATATTCCCTGAATAATTCAATAAATAATAATGAATCTATAAAATTAAGAATCTTTTATAGGGAAAAATCCAAAATCTCTAACCGACTGTACCATTGCTGCATAATTTTCTTTAGGAGTGTAATAGCTCATATCGCACCCCGCCCCAAGAATAAGACCCTTTGTCGGGCCTGCTGATTGTATTATTTTTTTTGACTCTTCAAGAACTTTTTCCTTACTTCCCTGGGCAAGAACGCTTGAAGGGTCCAAATTACCTCTGCAGCACAATCCTGTGCTGTTAATGGCATCTTCCATCTTAACCTGCCAATCAATATCTAAAATATCTGCTCCAGTTTCCTTGAATATATTTTTCCCAAGTTTTTCGCCAAGTTTAAACAATGGATATATGTTTCCGCAGATGTGAAGCATTGTTAAAACACCAGCCTCATGCAATCCCTTGATTAATCTTATGTATCTGGGCCAAACATATTTATATACAGAATCTGGAGAATTGAAATTTGGAGAAGCTAAAGCTTCACCGATTCCTATACAATCTAATCCGGTTTTAGCCAGAGCTTTTCCATATGCCAATACCTGTTCAGTTGCAAAGTCTAATAATTTTTCAAGGTAGTCAGGATCCAAAATGAAATCCATTGCTGTATCCTGAACCCCCCTTAGTTGACTCGCACAATTTAAAGGCCCCATTATCCAACAATGTGTAAATTTCTCTTTACCAATCTCTGAAACTAAAATCTTGCAAGTTTCTATCTCAACATGCATTCTGCCGGTTGTTTCGGGATTAAGGACTTTAAGATCTTTTAATTTATTTTTATCTTCACCTAAAGGGTGCTTTTTTAAAAATGGCGGGCTATCTTTTTTAAATTCCGTTAAACCACCATGCGCTTCCGCTTCAATAATTACATCTACTCCGGCATTCACTCCGTCATAATCAAACATTCTGCATGCATCAATTAGACATTTTGACTGAATTTCAGAATTCTTTGTATAATCTTCAACACTTATTCCAAACAATCCAGCAGTACCCCAGTGTGTAAGTGGAAATACTGGAATCCTGTCCTGGTCTTTAAAATTAACAGCCGCCTTAATTCTTTCTTTACCTGTCATAGTTTCTTTTTTCATAAATTAACCCTTCATATACTTTTTTATTATTAATATATTATATATAAATTACAATCAGCGCCTTCTTGAAATATTAACCCTTAAATAATCAATAAGTATTACACCTATTAAAATGACTCCTAATATTACTCCCTGTAAAGATGCTGGAAATGACATTAATGTGAATACATTTGATAGTACAGAAATTATTAATGCACCTATTACGGAACCAATAACATGTCCCCTGCCGCCAAATAAACTGGTTCCTCCTATGACTACCGCTGCGATTGCATTTAATGCTGCGTCACCGGACATTAACGGATGAGCGGCATCAAGCCTTGCTACTAAAGCGATTGCAGCAATTCCGGATAGAAGTCCCATTATTATAAATGTTTGTACAATTCTCGTATTAACAGGAACACCGGTACTACGTGCGGCATCTCTATTTCCGCCAAGTGCATATAGTTGCCTTCCAAAAACAGTATATCTTGATATAATAATCCCCAAAACTAATATTATCATGGCATAAATCCAGCTAACTGGTATCCCTAAAAGTTCCAACCTTCCTACCAAAAGAAATGAATCAGGCAGCGCATGGATAGCTCTTCCATCCGTAACATATAAAGAGAATCCCCGGGTAACTGATAACAACCCGAGAGATGCAATAAAAGAAGGAATTTTAGTAGATAAGATTCCATTTAGAAAACCGATTAAAACTGATAAAGTTAATGCTATCAAGATGCATAATACAATGGGAACACCTGCTTTTAAAGTCAATGCCAGAACCATAGCAGTTAAGGAAATTATTCCGGGTATCGAAAGATCGAATTCTCCACAAATTAATAGAAGAGTCATGCCAATGGCGATAATGACATCTACAGAGCTTTGCCTGGAGAGGTTAATCATATTTCTAACAGTAAAAAATTGGGGAACAAAAATAGAAAAAATTGTAAAAAGAAAAATTGCAAAAAGAAAGATATTAACAAATGTAATGTTGCTTCTAAAAATATTTATAAATTTTTCATTCTTTTTTCCGTTTATTAAATCTTCTTTCATTTTAATTTATATTCTCCTCTAATCCTGTTACACATAATGTCAATTCATTTTTATTAACTTTGTTATCTTCATATTCTTTCTTTATTTTTCCTTTACTTAATACCATTATCCTGTCAGAAAGTTCCATGATTTCCTCAATCTCTTCAGATAAAATAATCAATCCGGTACCTGAATTAGCAATTCTTTTTAATAAAAGATAAATTTCTTTTTTTGTCCCAACATCTATGCCTCTTGTCGGCTCGTCTGCAATCAGTATTTCAGGCTCGATAGTGAGCCATCTGCTTATAACAACTTTTTGCTGGTTGCCTCCGCTTAATTCATTTAAAGTCTGATTATAATTATCAAATTTAATTGATAATTTTGCTGCATAATCTTTTGTAACCTTATTTTGAGATCTGCTGCTTATTAAACCAAAACGTTTTAAGCATCTTAATACCAGAAAACTTAAATTATCCCTTATTGACATTATACTGAAGATGCCATGTTTTCTTCTGTCCTCCGGAATCAGGCCTATTCTATTTTTTATAGCACCATTTGGTGAGAGAAATCTTACTTTCCTGTTCTTTAGAATGATTTCTCCTGAATCAATTTTTCTTAGCCCGAATATACAGTTGGCAAGTTCTGTTTTTCCTGAACCCAATAATCCTGTAATTCCTAAAATTTCACCTTTTTTTAAATTAAAACTAACATCATTTACCAGGTTGCCGCTTTTTAGATTTTTTACTTCCAGTAAAGTTTCATCTGTTATTTTTCTTTCAATGGTTTTTTGCTGTTCTCCTACAGAGGTTTCATTTAACATTAAATTAATAATTTCCTTAGGTTCTACTGATCTGGTTGCAAAAGTACCGCAGATTTTTCCATCCCGAAGGACCGTTATCCTATTAGATATTTTAAAAACTTCATCTAAAATATGTGAAATATAAATTATGGAAACCCCATTATTTTTTAAATAATCTATGAGATTAAATAAAGCTTCTACCTCCTTGCATCCGAGAGATGAAGTCGGCTCATCCATAATAATAATTCTGGGGTTTAAAGAAAGGCTCTTTAAGATTTCAACTAATTGCTGCTGTGCTATTGGTAAATCTTTTATTAAGGCATTCCTGTCCAATCTAATATCCCATTTATCCATCAAATCCTGTGCTCTTTTAAAAACATTCTTCCAGCTAATTAAACTAAGTTTATTTTTTGAATACTGGTTCAGAAATATATTTTCTGCAACAGTTAAATAAGGAATCAGTCTTAATTCCTGATAGATCATACATATTCCGAGATTTCTGGCATTTAAAGGATTACGAATATTTACCTCAATGCCCTCGATAAATATTTTACCCGTATCCTTTTGTATGTCTCCTGCAATTATCCTTGATAGAGTAGATTTACCGGCGCCATTTTGACCAATTAATGCATGGACTTCACCTTTTTCCAGCTTAAAATTAACATCATTAAGTGCCTTAGTCCCGCCAAAACTCTTAGAAATATTAATTATTTCCAATAAATTTAAATTATTCATTTTCAATTTTGTTTAATCCCTTCCAATTACTTTTGGTTGGAAATATAACCTAACTTTCTTAATGAGATAACTGCTTATATTATATATTTTTTTAAATATTAATAAAATTTAAATCTTAGGTCAAGATAATATTTAATATTGTTAAATAAAATAATAAATTATTTAACAATAAAAAAAATATTTGAAATAATATTTATAATAATTTATAATTTCCAATAAACATAATACAAAAAGGAGGTCAAATGAAAAAGAAATTTCCATTAAATGTAGCAAGTATCTTATTAGCTGTTCTAATAGTGGTGACTTTTTCTTTTATCGGCTGTAAAACCATAGTGAGTGAAGATACAGGTACAAAAAAAGAAGAAG
This sequence comes from Actinomycetota bacterium, assembly GCA_023379515.1. The sequence continues at coordinate 32,296 of JAMCQQ010000327.1, read as the reverse complement.
TTACCGAAGAAACTACTAAGGAGACCGCTGAAATCAGTGAGGAAACAAAAGAATCTGCAAAATCAACTTTAAAGTTTGGTATTACAAATCCGTCTACCTATGAATGGTATACAAATTGTGTTCAGGGTTTTACCGATTACTGCAAGGCAAATAATATTGAAGTAGCTTATATGCAAACTAAGGAAGAACAAAACGCACTGGAACAGGTAAACCACGTTGATCAAATGATTGCTTCTGATATGGATGCAATTGGGATCATAGTGTCTGATGGTGATGTGCTTGTATCTGCAGTAGAAGCTGCCCATAAGGCTGGAATTCCGGTTGGAACGCCTGGAGCTGAAGTAAATATTCCAAAATTTTCTGAAAATGATGTTGATGTAAGAATTGTTGGTGGAAATTATCAGCCGGCCTATAATCTTGCTAAATATATGGGTGATTTATTAGGCGGAAAGGGTAATGTTGTAATTATTTTTGGGATTCCCGGCATTGGTGTTGCTATTGATAGGGATAAAGGTGTAAATGACGGGCTTGCCGAATTTCCTGGAATTAAAGTTCTGGATGATCAGCCTGGAAATTGGGACTCTGAAAAATCCTATAATGTAATGTCTGATTTCCTTACTAAATATGATAAAATAGATGCAGTTTTTGGCGGCTTTGACGGTGGTGCGTTGGCTGCTTATCAGGCAGCAAAAGCTGTCGGCAGAGAATCAGAAATGAAATTTTTTGGTTTTGACGGACAAGTTGCTGCATTTGAAGCAATAGCGAAAAATGAACTGCAGGCAACTGTAGACATGAACTCTTACAACCTTGGATATTTATTGGCAAGAGACCTGCATAGGGCAGTTACTTATCCAAAATTTCAGAAGACGTATCTGGAAGTAAATTACAAGGTAGTGACCAGAGAAAATTTGCTTGATTATGCGCCTGAATATTCTGATAAGTTTGTTAAATAAAAATATAGAATATTTAATTTGATTAATAAAAAAGTGGCTGTTTTGCAGTCACTTTTTTATTATGTACCTGCAATTTCAAATAATGCCGAACTACTATTGCAGTTATTTTTTTTGACATTTTTTTAGATTTAAAGATTGATAATTTTCGATTCTTTCTTTAGAATCTTCAGCTCTATTTTTATAATGGGTTAAATAAAGTCCTGCATGCAGAAAAAGCATTACATAAGAAGCTATAATGACCGGAATATTTTAATTTATAATCTTTTTAAATATTTTTATTTATTTGTTGAAATTATTTAATTTCCTGATATATTAAATTAGTGTTTTATGCTTGCTTGAAATTTAAATATTCATTTATTTGAAAAGGGAATCCAGTGAAAAACTGGAATGGTACCGCCACTGTAATCGGGTGTGTGCTCTTTAAGATGCCACTTGCTTTAAATAGCCGGGAAGGCGAAGAGTAAAGTCCCGTAAGTCAGGAAACCTGCAAATAGATGTGTTATTACAACTCTTCGGCTTAAAGGGCGTAATTTTTTGTTGTCAGAATTCATATTTTGCTTTATGTAGTTGTTGTGAAAATAGTAAAAACCTGATTGAAAGCCATCTTAATAGGGAAAGGAAAATATAACTTATTAGGATACCTTACTTGCTATTAAACGACAATTAAGATAACAAAAATAATTAAAAAAACTTAACTCCCGCTGAAAATATGGGGGTTTTTTATTTTTATATGGTTATTTTGCACTACAAATTTTAATTATAAATCAGTAAAGGAGTTCTTATGGCAGGATTGGAAAGAGGATACATACAAGTTTATACAGGTGATGGTAAGGGAAAAACAACTGCTGCGCTTGGCTTAGCACTTAGAGCATCAGGATATGGCCTGAAAGTATTTATTGCCCAATTCATAAAAGGTATGAAATATAATGAGATTAAAGCTCTGGAAAAATTTAAAGATAATGTGACAGTAAAACAATATGGAAACGGTTGTTTCATTAGAAAAGAGCCTTCAGAAAGAGATATCGTGATGGCTAAAAACGGTTTGAAGGAAATGAAACAGATACTGACTTCAGGCAGTTATGATGTTGTCATACTTGATGAGATTAATGTGGCAATGCATTTTAATTTGTTTAAGGTTGAAGATGTAGCAGAACTTATTAATATAAAACCTGAAAAAGTTGAACTTGTTCTGACAGGAAGAAAAGTTGCACCGGAAATACTGGAAATGGCTGACCTTGTAACTGAAATGAAAGAGATTAAACACTATTATACTAAAGGAGTAATAGCAAGAGAGGGAATAGAAAGATAGGTATAATTATAAGGTGTCCGGTACGTAAATTCCGCATCCAGAATCAGCTTTTTTGCTTGACTTATGAACTGGAAGCAGACATTTTAAAGCATGTTTATAATTTTAAATTACTCTTTATTCTTTTAAGAAATCAATTATTTTTTCTTCAATCTGATTTCTGATTTCCCTGAATCTGGATATTTTCTCCTCATAACTTCCGTAAGCATCTGCAGGATCTTCAAAACTCCAGTGAATACTTTCTTTTGCATTGGGAAATACGGGACATGATTCTCTGGCTTTGTCGCAAACAGTAATTACATAATCAAAATCTTCATTAATATACTTTTCAATGCTGTCAGAGGTTTGACCGGAAATATCAATGTCTCTTTCAAGCATTACTTTTACTGCAAGAGGATTTAAACCTTTAGGGGAAATTCCCGCACTATGAATATTCCAGTCTTTTCTGTAATGTTTAAAAAATCCTTCCGCCATCTGGCTTCTGCATGAATTTCCCGTACATAATATTAAAATTTTTTTTGTCATGGATTTTCCTTAAATTAAATTAAGTTTTATATTAAAAATAATTTTTATATTATCGCATATAAAACTTGAAATCTTTATAACAATTCTTATTTCTTATAAATTTTATAAATTAAACAGATTTAAGCTCCAAAAATTTGTTTAAAGCTGTTAATTAATAAAATATTTTCCTGCCTGGTTTTTACAGCAATTCTAAAAAAATTGTTTCCCAAATTTCTAAAATTGGAGCAGTCTCTTATTAAAATTTTATAATCCCTGCCAAGCTTATCTGCCAGAGAAGTTGCACTCAGGTTTTTATCTCTTATTTCAATTAAAATAAAATTTGCAGCAGATTTAAATAGTTTAAGCTGTTTTATCTTTTTAAGAGAGTTTACTAAGAATTCCCTTTCCTTTTTAATAAGCTGCCTGCTTTGAGAAATATAATTAATGTCGCTGATAACTTCTTTTCCAACCATTTGAGCAAATAAATTAAGCGGCCAGTCCGGCTGACAAACTCTTATTTTATCTATGAGGTTTTTACTTCCAACGATGTAACCAAGGCGAATTCCGGGAATTGCAAAAAATTTGGTTAACGACCTGAATAACAGAGCATTGCTGAATTTTCGGATATTTTTCATTACTGATGTGTCCGGGATATCATCAACAAAATCAATGAATGCTTCATCTATAAAGATAAAGCAGTCATTTTCTCTGCATTTTTTTATTAAAAATAAAATTTCTTCCCTGTCAAGCAGTGAACCTGTGGGATTGTTCGGGTTACAGAAAAAAAGCAGTTTCGAGCTGGAGACTTTTTTTATTAACTTTTGCAAATCAATTTTAAATTCCTGATTTTTTTTCTCATAATTCATAAAAATACAGCTTGCAGGCACCGATCTTGCTGCCTGCTCATATTCAACAAATGATGGAGCAGGTATTAAGACTTTTACAGGTCTAACAGTTCTTGCGGCTAAATAAAAAAGTTCAGAACTTCCATTACCAGGTAGTATATTTTTTGGATCAATGTTTAAGATCTCACTTAACCTGGATTTGAATTCACTGGATTCCGGGTCAGGATATTTATTAATCAAATTTATATTTTTCTTTATAATTTCAATTGTTTGAGGTGGAAACCCGGCCGGATTTATATTGGAGCTAAAGTCAATAATTTCATTAATATCAATACCATATTCTTGCGATTTGCTCCAAATATTACCGCCATGCTTAAAAGAATTCACATAATTTTTCATTAATAAATTGCTCCGCCGCCTGTAATTTCAGATTCAAAACAATATAATTTAGTATTTAATTCCTTCTGGAGTTTGTCTGCAAATTTTGATATTTTATTAAAATCCCTGCAAAAAATTATACCAATAACTGTACCGCTATGCGCTATATTTATTCCCAAAGCTCCATTAATAAGACTGAAATCAATAATTTTAAGCAAATTCTTTTTGTATAATATTTTTTGATTTAATATTGCACTTGCAGTAGAAGCTTCACAAACTTTTTGCAGGTCTTTATTTGAAATTCCGTCTTTTAAAATTTTAAGTGCCTTATTTATCTCATCTTCATTTTCTTTTAATTCCTGTAAAAAATCTCTGTTATTAAATTCTAAAGTATCAACAGTTCCGCCTAAATCCAATATCAGAATTCTGTTTTCCGGTATATTTCCGAGATATTCATGAATTTTTCCCAATTTATGGTCAAACAAGCATATTCCCCTGAACATTATGCCGTCTGAAGGTTCAATAGACAAGGCTATTTTTGCTGTTTCTTCTTCGGTTATAGTTTTATTAAGAGATAATGCTGTTGAAATTATGATACCGCTAATATCTGCAGTGCTTGATGCCATTCCTTTTCCGGCAGGTATTTCTGATTTAATTTTTATTTCTCCGCCATAATTATCTGCTCCAAAATATTGCAGGGTTTTTTTCATTGCCATTATTGCTTTCTGATAATTTTTTTCGCAAATAATTTCTGAATTTTTTATGATATTTACACTTATTTCGGAAAATAATTTGACAGGACATGTTACATGAAAATTAATCCCGTTAGTAATACCCTGCAAGAGTTCTCCACAGCTTCCAGGAACCTTAACTGTATATTTTTTATCAGACATATTTATTAAAAAGATTTAATTTGATGAAAATTATTTTTTAAATATTATACTTGGTTTATTTTTAATTATGAATTTATATAAATCTAAAGATAATGTAAAATCTGATTTGCATTTCTGATTTGCATTTTTTTTAAGTAAAGGATATAAATTAAAAGATTATATTAAAAATATTTGTAGAATTACAGTCTTTAAGGTTTAAAATTTTAATATGATTTTGTAAATAAGTAATTTTGAGGTGATTTAAATTGAAGTTTGTTGACTATAAATGTAATGACTGTGAAGCTGTTTCAGAGTATTATGTAAAAAATGATAATTCTGATGAAATTAAATGTAAGTCATGCGGGAGCATGAATATGTGCAGGGTTTTTACTCCGATCAAATGCGGAAGCTCTTCTTCACAAAGTGATTATGCAGCTTCAGGATCTTCATCCGGGAAAAGCTGTTCGGGTGGCTCATGTTCAAGCTGTAGCGGATGTTCATAACAGAAAAAGCAGGATTAAATATGAAAATTTTAAAATTAAAATGCAAATAAAATACGAAAAATTTTTAAAGTTTTTTAATGGCAGATATGAACTTCAGAAAGTAGTTTTTGAATATGCTAAAATATATTAAAAATGTTTTTAAAACATCTGGAACTAAAAAATTTCAGGAACTTCTGCAACATTAACCTTGATTTAAACTGCGGGTTGATCTTGTTTCTTGGTGATAACGGAGCCGGCAAGACAAATCTTCTGGAATCAGTATTTTATCTTGCAAACGGTAAATCACACAGACTTGCTGCTCAAAATGACTTAATTAAATGGGAAAGTGATTATTGTGTTATCAGAGGTATTATTGAGTCAGGCAGTGAGGAAAAGCTGATTGAAATCCAGTTAAATGCTGACAGCAGTTTAAAAATCAAATTAAATAAAGTTTTTGTTAAAAATAAATCAGGTTTTACTTCAAATCTGGCAACAGTAATTTTTTCTCCTGATGATTTGAGAATTATAAAATCATCACCATTTTACCGTAGAAATTTTATTGATGACATCCTTGAGAAAACAGACAGGAATTTTTTAAGTTTAAGACTTAAATATCAAAAAATCCTGAACCAGAGAAACAGCCTGCTTAAAAGCATTTCAGGTTTTAACATATCAAATTCAAACAGCACAATGGAAATCTGGGATGAAAAGTTGGTGCAGACAGGCAGTCATATAATTGAAAAAAGACTTAATTTACTGAAATCAATCAAGAACGGGTTTGTAAAATATATGAATTATTTTTTCGGAAAAAAGAATATTGATATTAAATATATATTAAGCTGGGATAGGATGCAGTCCAATGGAAATATTCTTAATGACCTTTATGAAAAAGATCCGGTTTTTTTTGATAACCAGACAGCAAGAAATAAAAATAATAAAATTAGCAATAGCAATCATTTTATAAATGACAGCTTGACCAAAGGTTATAATGAAAATCCTGATAGCTCTAAAATGATAATTGAAAGCGGCAGCTCCTATATTTGCAATGACGGAAATTCAGCTAATAATTTAATAAGTAACAGATTTAATTTTATTGAAAGCAGCAGTTTTAGTGTTAATAATGTTTTTAAAGAAAAGCTGGCTTTTTATTTTAAGAAGGATCTTGCAATTAAAACTACTACCGTCGGCCCTCATCGTGATGACGTTTTAATATCTTTAGACGGGTGTGATATCAGAAATTTTGGCTCTCAAGGCCAGCAGAGGATTGCGGCTATCTGCTTAAAATTAGTTGAACTTGATATACTCGCAGAAAATATTGATGAAAAACCCATGCTGCTTCTTGATGATGTTTTATCTGAACTTGATCTTGAGAGAAAGCACCTTCTGCTCAAATTGATAGGCAGTAATTTCCAAACTTTCATAACTGCTGCAAATTTTGATTATTTGAAAGATATAGATTTAAAATACTGTGAAAAATTCCTGGTAAAAGATAATAGCATAACAAAATATTAAATGATGATTAAAAGCATTTTCTATAAATCAAAAAGTTTTATCTGAAGTACCTGCTTTATATTTGTAGATGCTACAATCAAATTCTTATATTAATAATCATTCAAATAAAAATTTTACCAATAAAAACCAATAACCGAAAAGGTTTTCTTCATATTTTTTAAAGTTAATAAATTTCTTTTCCACTAAATACCAAAAATACTGGCTATGATTTGGAATTAATAAATGAGCCATTTCGTGAAAGACAATATAGTCAATTAGTTCAATGGGCAGATATTTAATTAGCAGATTGAAATTAATTTTCCCCTTTCTACTGCAACTTGCCCATTTGGTTCTCATATAGCAGAAAGAAATTTTTTCAGGATATCTTTTCAAAACACCTGAATATTTAGAAATAAGATCTTTAATCAATTTTATTAATTCATCTTCACTTCTATCACAAATTTCATGATTGCTGTATTTTTCTTTAATTTCCTCAATAAAACATGACTTTTCCTCAAGCCATTTTTTATGACTATTTATAATTTTATCTGCATCAAAATTGCCATTTATTGGCAGTATTAGAACAGGTATCCCGGTCTTTAGCTCAATGCGGGGATGTTTTACATTTCTTTTAATTATTAAAACATTATTCTGTTGCATAATCATTAATAAAAGATACTAATTCTTTATGAAAGGAATCAAATTCATCATAGGTTAGTTTGTAAGCCTTTTTGATGACCAGAGCAAAATTACGTAATTTTCTCTCAACATTTTGTCTAAGGGTAGGATTTTCATACCAGTTTTCAATTAAATCTTCCTGAATAGTTTTTATGATTTCTTTAACAAATCCTCTTAAATGATCTATATTTTTATCTTTTAATCTTCTATTCAAAATAGTAAATATCCCAAATTCAAAAGGATTAAAGTTTAAGTCCTTACGTTCCTTCTCTTTTTCTTCAACAAAACTAATAAGCCTATTTTCTTCTTTAAATAGTTCCCGATACTCTATCTCTCTTTCTTTCCATTTTCTTATTAATTCTTTTAATTGCTCCAAAATTGTCTTATAAACAGGATTCTTACCTTGATGCACCAAAACCAATTTCTCTAAAGCAAAAAGTATATTTACTGCCTTCTCTTCTGTTGTTAAAACACTTTCTTTGATTTTTGAGAGGTAATCAGCATCTAAACTAATTTTTGGTAATAATTTTTCTATTCTTTGAATTTCAGTTTCCTTATGGATTATCTCTAACGTTTTCCTAAAATACTTTTCTATTAATTCTTTTTCTGGTTCGCCTGCAGTAAGTTTTTTCCAGTAATTATAAACTGCAGTAAACCATTTAAATTTCTCTAAATACTGAATTTTTTCCGTATAAGAACCTAGGATTTCAAATAATTTTCTTGCCTCTTTATACTTTTCCTGAAATTTCTTCGCATTTTCTTCATCTCTTAAAATATTTACTGCTTTTATTAAATATCTTCTTTCAATCTCAAGCTCTACATCTCTAAAAATCTGCCCTAAGTCTTGCAGTACTTTTTTAAACAACTCGAGTAAAACAGAGAAGTCTTCTACAATTACTTCAACATTTTCCTTATAATACTGCTTTAAAGCAAAATTTATATTTTTTAATACCCCCACATAATCAATTATTATCCCTGCAGGTTTAACATCATAATAAGGACGGTTCGTTCGTGCAATCGCCTGCAAAAGTCTGTGTTTTTTAAGGAGTTTATCCAAGTACATCACTTGTAGAATTGGAGCATCAAATCCAGTAATTAACATATCAGTAACAATAAGAATTTTAGGCAGATCTTTCTCTTTGAATGAATCAATTATATTTTTAACTCGATGTTCATCATCAGGAAAATCCGAGTATCTTTCTTTCCACTCTTTATAAAAATTTTTAACTGGTTCTTTATCATTTATGCTAAAAGTCATGACTACTTCTGAATATTTTTCTGGTAAATATTTATCTAGGAGCTTGTCCGAGATTTCATTGTTAAAACCCACATAAAATCATAGTTTCCCATTTATTTTAAAAACTGAAATTATTTTTTGAAATTATTGCATAAATTTCTTTATTTGATGGTATTTTTACCACTAAATAAACCTATATTATTTATTTATATTGCTTGAAGCAGTAATTCTCTCTCTTTTGAGCAGCCTGTTTGATCTTTTATCATATTTACTATTTTTTTAAAGTTGGAAACTGCACATACAAGGGAAAATTCACCACCTGCCTTTTTAAATCCCCTTAAGCTAAAACGCCTAAATCCTCCTGTTTTTATCTGGCCAAAGACCGGTTCAGCAATTATTTTACGTTTTGCATATATTTCTTTGGAGGAGTCTTTTTTCATTTTCTCTTTCATGGTAGCCAAAATAATTCCTTTATCATCAGTATATATTGTTGGAATATTACCTTTTTTAGCACTACATTTATTTTTAAAACTGCACCCGCCACATACCATTTCTTCTGCTTTATACACTCTATTTTCCCCACTGAATTTTAGTTTTAACACAACGCCGGCAGGGCAGATAAATATATCTTTTTCGCTATCATATGAAAACTGGGATTTGCCTATTTTTTTATTTGTATCTTGTAAGTTGTCTTTCTCTCCCTTACCGGTTGCTATATAGCCATCTATTTTTGCATTTTCAATTGCAGAGATATTATCTGATGAGCGGTATCCGCTATCGGCACTTGCCTTATCCGGCAATTTATCTGTATTTTTTTCAATCTCTGTTATTGCTTTTGCCAGTTCATTTTTATCATTTGCATTTTGTGTTAAGTGTTGTCCCACTATTATCTGGTTTTTAGAGTCAACGCTTATCTGGCCATTGTAGCAATACTTAAAATTTCCTCTGCTCTTCATCATTTTAGCATCAGTATCGGCATAGCTTATCTGCTTTTTGCTATCTATCTTTTTACCTGGATTTTCCCTTTGTTCCCTTTTTTCAAGTTCCTTTTTTATCTTTTTAATTTTTTCAAGTCTTTTTTCTTTGATTTTTAGATCATCTGGTATGCTGTAACCAGTGCCACTGTGGTAGATTTTGTCTTCGGCAGCATCTGTATCTTCTGCCTTCCTTAAGAGTTCTTCAATCTCATGTTTTAGTTTATTTTCATTGGCCTTTAGGTGAGAATAACTTGCTGCTTTATGTTTTGAAGTATTTGCCATAAATTTTGAACCGTCTATACCCACATGGCCAAGAGATACCATTCCAAGACCACTTGCTATTTTAACACTCTTTTTAAAGCATTCTACAAAGAACTGCCAGTTATCTTTTCTAAAGTCAGAAAGCACTCTAAAGTTTGGACAGTTTCTGTGGGATATATACATAAAAGATAGATCCTGGCTGCATTTTTGTTCTATTTTTCTTGAGCTAAATATTCCCTGGCTGTAAGAATAAATAAGTATTGCTGTAATTAGCCTTGGATGGTATGCATGCTGGCCTATCATACTGAATTTTTCCTCAATACTTTTTGTATCGATCTGGCTTAAAATATCCTCATATATAAAGCAATCATGATCTTCAGAGAGCAGATCAAATACATTTGTTGCAAGTAGCTGCCTTTGATTGTAATCTGTGGGATCTTTTTTAAAGGGTACCGGCATTTAGTTTTCTCCTATAATAATTGTTTAAATATTACCTTATTATTATAGTATATTTGCTTAATTATTTCTATGTGTTTTTGAGTTTTTACATTAATTATTTGCTGTTCTCGGACAAGCTCCTAGGTATTCTTTATAATGTACACAAGCTTTTCTGCTTCCACAAACAACCATTGCCTTGAATCTTTCATCTAAATTTTCCTCAAAATGCTCAGAAATATCTTCGGAGATTTCTTTAATTCGATTTTTATTTTCCAAAAATACTGTAATATGATTTAATCTTCTTCTGGCAGCTTTTTTGACTTCCTCATCAATATCACTAAGGTCCTCAATACTTGCTTTCTCTAAAAAAAACCTCACATCCTTTTCGTCTATTCGCTCTTTTATTTTGTCTACTTTAGATATATAAACTAATGGCAAAGTAAAACCATCTGCTTGTGATTCCTCTATAAAATATCTATCAAGATAACCTTCTTCTTTTAAGGGATAACCAAATTCAAGATAGGTATTTCTTTCATCTTCAGCAATTGGAGTTCCGGTAAAACCAAAAAAGAAGGCATTTTTTAGGACTTTTTTCATTTGAGCAGCTAAAAGACCATATTGTGAGCGATGTACCTCATCAAGAAAACAGACAATATTTTTTCTCTGGGATACGACTTCCTGGTGATTTAAACCAATTTCTTCTAAAATCTCCTCGGGCACAAACTTTTCATCAGGACTAAACTTATGGATTAAAGTTAAAAATACTCCTCTTTTTCCTCTATATTTATCATGAGAAAATATTTCCTTTAACTGTTTAATATTCTCTATCTGTTCAAAAGAAAAATTTAATTTTAGTGAAGAAAGTTCACCATACATCTGCTCTTCTAAATCTCTTCTGTCTACAATAAAAAAGACAGTAGGTTTTTCCAGATGAATATCAAAAAATAACTTATGAGCAGAAAAAATCATAGTAAGAGTTTTTCCTGAACCCTGCCAGTGCCAAATTAAACCTTTATTCTTTTCATCCTTACCTTGCAAGTTATCAATTACTCTTTGATAAATCTTATTAGTAGCCCTATATTGCATATATCTGGCAATTACTTTCTTTACCTCACCATGTTCCTCACGAATAAAAAGAAAATTTCTTAGAATATCAAGCAATATTACCGGTTCAAGTATTTCAAAAATTGCCTCATCTTCAGGCAAATTATCTTTTCGCCATAAATAAACTGAAACATTTTCCTGCCATGAGACAACAGGAAAATATCTTACTCTTTCAGCAAAAGAAACCCCTATTTGAATATATTTATAAACTTCTGGAGCTAAATTTTCATATTGTTTTATCTGATTAAACCCTTCTTCCCATCCTGTTTTTAAACTTGTAGGGTTTTTACACTCAATATCCACTAAAGGAATACCATTAATAAATAAAACTACATCTGGAATAATTAAATCTTTCCCTCGAAAATGAACTTGCCTTGAGAAAATAAACTCATTATTTTCCAGGTTTTTATAATCAAACAAACTTACTACATTTACTACTCTTTCTTTTTCAAACTTTACTCCTATCCCATACTTTAAAAACTGTAGAAAATTCTTTGCTCCTTCTTGACCGGAAATTAGCAACTTAATCTCATTGATAACTTTTTTTATTTCTTCTTCGCCAATTCCTAAATTCTGGTTAATTCGGGAAATTGCCTCTTTTAAATTCTCAATCAAAAGCGGTTCACGGATTGTTTCTCGGTTTAAAGAAATTTGCTCTACATACTTCCAACCTAAACCTTGAAGTTTTTCTGCAACATAATCTTCAATTAATTTTTTCTCTGTATTTTTTGGCATTATATTACTTATCTTCAGTTCATAAATTGATATTGACTAATATTTTATTGTCTTATATTATTAAAATGCAGGTTGGAGTAGTCCTTCCTGTTATCAACCGCCCGTTGAAAAAGACGGGCCTTTATTTTTTCTTTCAATAAATTTTTTTATTTCTTTAATATCAATGTACTTATTACTGCTCTCAATTAATTCTTTTGATATATGATATTTTGTTGAAATAACTACTACTTTCTTCTCTTTTGCTCTTAATTTTCTTATCAAATAATCAAAGTCACTGTCACCAGAGAAAAGAACAAGAGTATCAAACTGGCTTATCATTTCTAAAACATCAAAAGTAATTTCAACATCAAAGTTGGCTTTCCGTAGATCACCTGTTTCAATTTCTGGTGCTTTAATAATTTTCAAAGGTTTAGTGATTAACTTATATCCGTTTTTCTTTAAAAAAGTGAAAAACTTATTTTGGTTTTCTGTATTATGCTGAACGCAATAATTTCTAATTTCAATTAATTTGTTACTGTTAAATAGCTCACGTAGTTTAATATAATCAATCCACCAGCCCAAACTTTTAACAGCACATTCTAAATTAGCAGCATCTATCACTACTAAAATTTTCCCTTTTAAATATTCTTCTAACATATTTTAAATACAATATTATTAACTCTAATTTTGCCATTCATCAATTTATCTAACATGCTCCTAAACAATTCCCCATAAAGCTCCTTTTTCTTTTGCTCTATATCAATTTTTTGGTCAATAGTTTGCAGAATTTCTATAATTTCTAATTGTTCGTCTAGTGGTGGCAGCGGAATACTTTGTGACAAAATATCCTTATCGGTTACTGCAGGATACCCTGAACCACTTTGATTACGACTTACTTTTTGAACAAATCTATCTGTTGCAATATAATGAAAAATAAAATAAGGTTTTAATCTAAGAGCATTACATCGGATAACACAGAATGCAGTGGAACAATATTCGTTAATGAATGAATCAGGAATAATTGCAATTCTTCTTAAGTAAGGCCGCACTGTTGCAAAAATTATATCACCAGGTTTGACTATTTTCCTTGCCCTACTTGGTACACCTTTACCATAAAAAGATTTAAATTCAACAATTTTAAAACTTTTATTAGAAATACTCGATATATCAACATATTTAATTTCTTTATCAGGATTTTGCGAAGGATCTCTTTGCTCTATCTTCTCTGTTACTTCTTCTAACTTTACTACATTCCAATTTTTTGGTATTTTTCCAATTTCTGTTTCTTTTAATTCTTCCTTTCTTGTTCCTTCAATAAAAAGTCTTTTAATTATTAAATCTTTTAAATCTTTTATTTTACCAATAACCTCTTCATAATATTTAATTGCTTCCTGAATTGCATTCAAAACAAATATAATTTTTTTTTGTTCATTAACAGGTGGAAGAGGAATTTCTATTTTTCCAATATCATTCTTTGTAATTGCTTTAAATGTTGAACCCGAAGAAAGAATTTCAATATATTTTTTAATAAATTTTAAGTAGTAAAAAAGAAAAAAATGATTTAATTTCTCTTTTTTTGTTTCTATAGCTAAAAGACCTCTACCTATACAAACTTTAAAAGGATTAATATTCACATCCCCAACTGGAGCTCTAATTGAGAGTAAAATATTATCTTTTTCTGCAACTTTTATTGGTTTTGAACAAAATAAAAAAGCTTTAGGGTATACTTCTCCAAATTCAGCTTTTCCCTGAAGAAATGGTAAACCTATCCCAGAAGAATTATATGTAGACGATGGAGGTGATTGTCCCATAATAACTTTTGTAAAACAATCATCTTTCAGATTTATTGTTTCCCAATCATTTGGGAAACAAATTTTACTATTCCTATTAATTACTTTTTCACCCATTTTTTGATAAAATGTTATTGTTTTTATTTTATAAACTAATATAATTAAAAACTCTACATATTTTAAAACTTGGAGGAGTAAATATGTCTGTTTTAATAAAATCTTTAGAAGATAAAGAGAAAATCTTAGATAAATATTTTAAAGAAAATCCAGATATAAAAAAATGGCTGGATCTATACAATATTTCAAACGAACAAATTCTTAAAAATTTAAACCCTAATAATGAATATATTCCCATTTCAATCTACTCCTCTACTGAATAGAGTATCAAAGAACTCTTATCGCAATTGAACAAGTATTGCTTTCAAATAATTTGACTTGTTGGGTTTCCCTAAGAAATAGCTCAGATCTTATATATAATTCCCATATAAGCTTCCCAATATCATTTTCCCTATTGATATAATTTATATTTAAACCCATACTTTTAGCTTCTTTCCAGCCAACTACTTGAGAATGAGATAACAGACCTTTATCTCTCGCAAAATATTTGGAAATTGAAATAGCTTTTTTATCATCTTGACCTTTAAACATATTTTGCGATAACCACTTTTTTGCCAATGTTTCTGAGTGTTCTACTGCTCTATTACATCTATCAATAAATGCTATATCAATATTATTTAATATTGGAATATCTGCAGGTAGAAGATTTCCTCTTTCATTTATTATCTTAACAATATCATTATAACTATTTATATAAGCATGAGCGGGTAACACTTGGACAACACCACTTTTTAAATCCTGTCTAACCATCTGGGGATCAATTGGACCTAGTTCAGATGTATCAGACATGATAATTTCATCACTTGCAAAAGATAAAAGAGTAGCAGCGCTTTTTGCATAATTTGGAACAATTACTTTAAATTCTTCGTATTTTGATCTTATCAGTTCTACCATTTTCTCTGTAACTTCGGGTAGTCCACCTGGACTGTTAATCATCAATAATAATTTTTTATTAATATCCCCAGAATATAATAAATCCGAAAATGGTTGTATATCATCTGGATTAATTGTATTTCCTTTTGCACTAAAAAATAATGAAACATAAGAGGCAAATTTATAACCAGTTGCTTTTTCAATATTTATTATTATCTCCTTGCGTTTTTGAGAACCACTTCTCTCATTTAATACTGTAGAAAAGATGGGATCTTTTAAAACTTTGCATTCAATTTTTTGTTTCAAAGTATCCATTTATTTTCCTTTCATTAAAAATAAGACACAAAAATTTTTTTAAATATTTATTTTATTTAAAATATCTTTTAATTTTTGCTCAATTTTTTGTTTTTCTATTTCAATCTGTTTGACTTCTTTAATAATCTCTTCAATCGATCTATATTCTTCTTCCTCCACTCCGCTTACATATCTTGAAGGTGATAAATTATAATCAGCTTCTGCTGCATCTTTAATGGTGATAATTTTGCTTAATCCTTCAATTTCTTTATATTCACGGTAAACTTCTACAATTTTTCTGATATTTTCTTTTCCTAAAGTATTTTGTGGTTTGCCAGGTTGGAATTCTTTCGAAGCATTAATTAGAAGAATTTTTTCTTTTCTTTCCCGAGTTTTGTTTTTATCAAAGACAATTATCAGACCTGGCGCGCCAGTATTGTAAAAGAGTTTTTCAGGAAGAAGAATGACAGTATCAATAAAATCATTTACATCTAAAATTTTTTCTCTAATAAATTTCTCTCTTCCACCTCTTGAAACTGCACCTGTGTCTATAACTACTGCAACCTTACTATGGTCTTTTACTGATGCCAACATGTGCTGAAGCCAAGCCCAATCCGCTGATTGACGAGTAGGGAAACCAAAACTAAATCTTTCTCGCCAAAGTTCACCTTTTTTTAAAGTATTTTCGTCATAAAGGTTTTTTTGATTCCATGGAGGATTTGCCACTACATAATCAAAATCTTTAATTTTTTCTTTTATTTTAATTTTTGGATATAAAAGAGTATCTCCTTGAAATAAAGTAATATTTCTTATTCCATGTAAAATAGCATTCATTTTTGCCAAAGCCAAAGTTTTTCCGTTTTGCTCCTGTCCATACAAAAATAAAGTATTAGCTTTTTCCTCTCCATATTTTTCTTTTACATATTGATAAGCAATGATAAGCATTCCTGCACTACCTAAAGCAGGATCATAAATGCTTTTTTGGGGTTCTGGGTCTAAAATTTCAATCATTAACCTTATTGCTTCTCTTGGAGTATATACTTCACCTTCTTTAGCTTTAGTGGGAGCAAAGTATTTTAAAATCCATTCATAAGCATCTCCTAAAATATCAGTGCCAATGTTTTCAAAAGAATATTTGCTGAATAGTTCAAATAAATTGGCTAAAATAGAATTATTTTCCTGATTAGTGGTAAATGTATGGAAATCAAATTGTAAAAAGATATCTTTATAATCCGGATTAAGTTCAGCAATTTCTTTTAAGTTTTTGGAGAGATTTTCAGGTAATTTCAATGGATCTTTTCTTAGATTTTCCCAGAGAAGTTCTTGTGTTAAATAAAAAGTATGGTAATAAGGCTGACTTGCTTCTCTTACTGCTTCTTTTTCTTTTAATCCATTGATAAGTAATTCACCATATTTTACTTAACCTATTTTATATGTCAAGAGTTTTTGAAAGGAGTTTTGTGTTTTTTTAGTATATAACAAAGATGAGATGAATAAGAGAGAAAACCTTGTAGATTTATTAAATAAATTTATTTTTAAAAAAAAATAAATATGATAATATTACTCATTTAATAAGCTATTTATTAAATATTTAAAAAATTTAGGTATAAAAATGTTTAGTTTATTTTTCTGGATTATTTTTGGATTATTTATTCTAATATTCTTAATCGGGTTTTTTTATAGAATTTCTATCTGGCTTGGTGGAGCAGAAAGTGGAATTTACAGTAAAGAAATAATTGTCAAATCCAAGTGGATCCGTTTTTTCAAATACGTGGGATCATTTTTAAAAAGACTCTTTAGCAGGGATTTTTTTAAAATTTTAAAATCTTTCTTCAATAACAGCATAATACATGTTGATCTATTCAAAAGCAGTAAGCTAAAATGGTTTATTCATTTATTTATGTTCTGGGGTTTTACAACTTTTTTAATTGTAACTATAGTTTATTTAATATTTGTTGCTGTATCTCCTGAAGGATTTCCTATTTATCATTTATCATGGTTTTTTATGGCAATTCTTCTTGATATACCCAAGATGATTATTATTTTTGGTGTTTTATTGGCGGTTGTTAGATTTATTATTCTGAAAAATAAGAAAAAATCAGTTGAATTAAAGGATAAATCGGCAGGTATTTTTATTGCCATAATAATTTTATCTGGTTTTTTATATGAGGCAAGTTTTATTTTAAATAATAATATTCCGGTTGGAAGAGCTATATTTATGCCTGCGGGATTTGTTATTTCATTAATATTTTCTTATATAAAAATTAACTGGGGTATTGTTAGTCAAATATTTTTATATATTCATATGGTTTTGTTGTTTGCCTTTGCAGCATACATACCATATGGTAAATATTCACATATGGTTTTTGGACCAATTGTTGCATTCATAAATAAAAAACCAAATGATTAAGTTTTATCAAAAATTTAAAATAAGAATATGTACTTAAAGTAAGATGAAATTAGATAAGTTTACTGTAAAGCAATTAGCTGAAATCGATGCATGTACCAGATGTGGTAATTGTTTAGATCTTTGCTCTGCTTATGCTGGAAGTGGTGATGTTGCTATATCACCCAAAAAGAAAATGGAAGTTTTAAGAAAATTGGTAGATGCTGAATATGGAATCTTTCAGAAAATTTTTAAGAGAAGAAAAATAAGCGAGAAAGATATAGAAAAAATTTCAAAAGCAGCCTTTGAGTGTACCATGTGTTCCAGATGTGAGCAGGAGTGTTATATTAATATAAAGCTTCAGGATATATGGTTAAAACTCAGGGAGATTCTGGTAGAGGAAGGGAAATACCCGGAAGTACTTAATATGTTAAGGGAAAAATTACTAAAAGCTCATAATGTATCCTTTGATACAAATGAGGGTAGAATCAATTGGATTAACCAGATTGCTGAATTACCTGAGGATAAATATATTAAAGAAAAAGCAGAAGTAATATATTTTGTCGGGTGCGTTTCTTCGTTCTCACCCCGGGTTTTCAAAATACCAAGATCAATTGTACTAATTTTAAAAGCAGCAGGTATTGATTTTGGACTTCTTGGAGATGAAGAATGGTGTTGCGGTTTTCCGCTCCTAACTTCAGGTTTCAGGGAAGATTTTATAGATTTTGCAAGGCATAATATTGAAAAAGTAAATAAAACAGGTGCAAAATATTTAATTACATCATGTCCATCATGTTATCATATGTGGAAGCATATTTATCCGGAAATTTATTCTGAATTTAAAATGAAATTCGAAGTTTTACATGTAGTACAATATCTGTATAAACTCGCAAAAGAAGGAAAATTTAAATTAAATCCAGTTAATCAAAAGGTTACATATCATGATCCCTGTGATTTGGGAAGAAATTCAGGGATATATGAAGAGCCAAGAAATTTGATAAAAATGATTCCGGGAATTGAATTTATTGAGCTGGAAAATAACAGGAATCTTTCAACTTGCTGCGGAGGCGGTGGAAATGTTGAAGCAGTAAATGTGCAGCTTTCTGAAAATATTGCAAAAATCAGAGCTCAGGAAATAATAAATTCAGGAGCTGATATTGTTGTATCTTCATGCCAGCAATGTGTCAGAACAATTGCGGGGGCATTAAAGAAAGAAAAATCAAAAATAAAAGTCA
Source organism: Actinomycetota bacterium (assembly GCA_023379515.1). Next base: position 13,361 of record JAMCQQ010000327.1, on the reverse strand, counting down.
TGGATATTTCCGAACTTCTGCTTGAAAGCATTGAGAGCATTTGAGATATTTGGTGAGTAACTTATGACGACCGGTGCAGACAGAATATCAAACATAATTGACAGCTATATTTTAGAGCACAAACTTAGCAGTAAGCTTAAAAGCTATAGCCTTTTCAATCATTGGGAGGAAATAGTTGGAAGGGAAATTGCTAAAAATACGAAACCTCGAAAGTTAAGAGATAAAGTTCTATATATCTCAACTATAAATCCCATCTGGGCAGGTGAATTAAGCCTGATGTCTCAAAAAATAATAGATAAGATAAATAATTATTTAAAAGAAGATATTGTCTCCACTTTGAGGATTAAACCCGATCTTCAAATGGAATAAATAAAAAAACAATAATCATTTTTCTTCCCGCAGATATTATCTGTGATTCAGACACTGTAATTCAATAATTTTTAATAGCCTCAATTATACTTACAAAATAGGTATGTTCTAAGAAAATAATTACCCTCATTTAACAAAAATAACACTAATTTTAAAAACATTGCATTTTTAATTAATATATGGTATGTAATATAATAATTTACATACAATATTATGAATGACATAAACAATATTAGAAAAAATATAGCAGGCCTTGAAGCGCAGAGAAAAAAGATATTGCATTATCTTTTAAATGCCCATGACATGATTGATGGTTCGATATATACGGTGTATAAAAAATGCGGCAACAAAAACTGCAGGTGTACAAAAGGAAATCTGCACGGCCCGTTTAAATATCTTTCCAAAAAAATAAGCGGACAGACAAAACTTACCTTTGTTAAAAAATCTCATGAGCTGTCCATAGAAAAGATGGCGCTTGATTACAGAAAATACATAACCCATATGGCCAGACTAAATAAAATAGATAAAAAAATATATGATGCTATAGCTATGATAAAAAAAATTAAAACATCAAGCTATGAACACCAAAAGAATTGATTACTTTGTCTATACACAGAATAAGTCTCAAGTAGAAAAAGAACTTAGGCAGGGTAACATTGACAATGCTGCATTTAGTTCTATTGGTTTTGTAGATGAATTTTTTTCTTATCTACTATCTTCAGATTTCTTCCCCTTCTGTGAAGCAACCTATCCAAGCCCAAGAGTTAAAAAAGAAGTTGAGCCCTGGTTTCTGCTTGCATCACTTATTGGAGCTAAAATGCTAGGTGAGAAAAGTTTTAGAAACATTCCATATGTTTTAAGAAATGGCACGCTGCTTAAGCTTTTTGGTTTTAATATCGGACCTGGATTTAACAACAAAAATAAAAAAGATAGAATTTTTCCAGTAGATCAGGACACCATAAGAAAATATTTTAAAGATACAAACCCAAACAAACTTACATTATGGTTTAATAATGATTTTACAAGCTGGCTTTCTAAAAAGAAAGCATACAACAGCGGAATTTTTATACTGGATGCAACGTTTATCCCGCTTCCCGACAATACTAATTATGAGAATGCAAGCTACGTAAGACTTGACAGCAGTGGAAATTATGCTGACGAGACCTGTCCTGATGCAAAGCTTACTTTGTGCTACAAGCTTTCAAGTCTTCTAAATACAGACATGGAGGCCAGCTACTATATATACGCAGCGGCAAGGCTTGATACAGGGAGTGTAAACGGACTGTATGAAGGAAGAGATCTTGTGCAAAATTTTATAGAAAACAAAGGATATATTTCCACACTATTAATTGACAGAGGATATTTAGATGGAGAGATGTTAACTGATTTTAAAGCCAGACATAAGATAAACTGGATAATTCCCTTAAAGAAAAGTATGAGCGTATATGATGACGCAGTGGGACTCTCAAGAGCAAGAAATGCCAAATGGCAGTTGTATAAAACGGAACAAAACAGTGAGGGTTTTACAACATTAAAAGAAGAAGTTGTAACTTTTGATAACATTAAATCCTGGGAGCAGTTAAGTGTTCCTGTCTGTGTATCTGTAAAAAGAACAACTGATTATATAGAAGGGACTGTAAGTTATTTTGTACTTGCCCATACCAAAAAATATACAAGCTCTTCCGAACCTTTTAATCTTTATGAAAAGAGAACTAAAATAGAAGAGAGGCATCGCCAGCTTAAAGGCTGGTGGAGTTTGGCCTCTTTTACCTCAACATCGTTCTCACTTGTTTTAACCCAGGTTTTATCAACTCTGGCCACTTATAGCCTTATGCAGCTTTATCTTATTTCATCTGAAATGCAGGATTTGGCAAGAAGAACCATAGATACAATATTAAAAAGAGAAAAGAGGGGAAGGCATATCGTAATATGCTATAGCGGTAAAAATTACGCTGTATTTGATATAGATGAATACAGTTTTATTATTATGGATCTGGCCCCTGCCTATAAAGAAAGACTTAAGAAGAAGATTAGACTGTGGAATAAAGATCCCCCATAGCATAAATCAATTAATGAAATTAAAATTTATAATTAATTTTAAATGTATATAATACCCTATCTTTTTTGGCTTTTATTTGCTCCTTGAATTAAAATCTTTTTAAGATAATTGCCCCAGCAATAATTATTTCTGTCTAATTTTAAAATAATAATTATTTTTAACTTAAGGCAGCGCTTTAAGGACATGCAGTGTCTGAATTGCAACAGATATTATCTGTGATTCAGACACTGTAATTCAATAATTTTTAATAGCCTCAATTATACTTACAAAATAGGTATGTTCTAAGAAAATAATTACCCTCATTTAACAAAAATAACACTAATTTTAAAAACATTGCATTTTTAATTAATATATGGTATGTAATATAATAATTTACATACAATATTATGAATGACATAAACAATATTAGAAAAAATATAGCAGGCCTTGAAGCGCAGAGAAAAAAGATATTGCATTATCTTTTAAATGCCCATGACATGATTGATGGTTCGATATATACGGTGTATAAAAAATGCGGCAACAAAAACTGCAGGTGTACAAAAGGAAATCTGCACGGCCCGTTTAAATATCTTTCCAAAAAAATAAGCGGACAGACAAAACTTACCTTTGTTAAAAAATCTCATGAGCTGTCCATAGAAAAGATGGCGCTTGATTACAGAAAATACATAACCCATATGGCCAGACTAAATAAAATAGATAAAAAAATATATGATGCTATAGCTATGATAAAAAAAATTAAAACATCAAGCTATGAACACCAAAAGAATTGATTACTTTGTCTATACACAGAATAAGTCTCAAGTAGAAAAAGAACTTAGGCAGGGTAACATTGACAATGCTGCATTTAGTTCTATTGGTTTTGTAGATGAATTTTTTTCTTATCTACTATCTTCAGATTTCTTCCCCTTCTGTGAAGCAACCTATCCAAGCCCAAGAGTTAAAAAAGAAGTTGAGCCCTGGTTTCTGCTTGCATCACTTATTGGAGCTAAAATGCTAGGTGAGAAAAGTTTTAGAAACATTCCATATGTTTTAAGAAATGGCACGCTGCTTAAGCTTTTTGGTTTTAATATCGGACCTGGATTTAACAACAAAAATAAAAAAGATAGAATTTTTCCAGTAGATCAGGACACCATAAGAAAATATTTTAAAGATACAAACCCAAACAAACTTACATTATGGTTTAATAATGATTTTACAAGCTGGCTTTCTAAAAAGAAAGCATACAACAGCGGAATTTTTATACTGGATGCAACGTTTATCCCGCTTCCCGACAATACTAATTATGAGAATGCAAGCTACGTAAGACTTGACAGCAGTGGAAATTATGCTGACGAGACCTGTCCTGATGCAAAGCTTACTTTGTGCTACAAGCTTTCAAGTCTTCTAAATACAGACATGGAGGCCAGCTACTATATATACGCAGCGGCAAGGCTTGATACAGGGAGTGTAAACGGACTGTATGAAGGAAGAGATCTTGTGCAAAATTTTATAGAAAACAAAGGATATATTTCCACACTATTAATTGACAGAGGATATTTAGATGGAGAGATGTTAACTGATTTTAAAGCCAGACATAAGATAAACTGGATAATTCCCTTAAAGAAAAGTATGAGCGTATATGATGACGCAGTGGGACTCTCAAGAGCAAGAAATGCCAAATGGCAGTTGTATAAAACGGAACAAAACAGTGAGGGTTTTACAACATTAAAAGAAGAAGTTGTAACTTTTGATAACATTAAATCCTGGGAGCAGTTAAGTGTTCCTGTCTGTGTATCTGTAAAAAGAACAACTGATTATATAGAAGGGACTGTAAGTTATTTTGTACTTGCCCATACCAAAAAATATACAAGCTCTTCCGAACCTTTTAATCTTTATGAAAAGAGAACTAAAATAGAAGAGAGGCATCGCCAGCTTAAAGGCTGGTGGAGTTTGGCCTCTTTTACCTCAACATCGTTCTCACTTGTTTTAACCCAGGTTTTATCAACTCTGGCCACTTATAGCCTTATGCAGCTTTATCTTATTTCATCTGAAATGCAGGATTTGGCAAGAAGAACCATAGATACAATATTAAAAAGAGAAAAGAGGGGAAGGCATATCGTAATATGCTATAGCGGTAAAAATTACGCTGTATTTGATATAGATGAATACAGTTTTATTATTATGGATCTGGCCCCTGCCTATAAAGAAAGACTTAAGAAGAAGATTAGACTGTGGAATAAAGATCCCCCATAGCATAAATCAATTAATGAAATTAAAATTTATAATTAATTTTAAATGTATATAATACCCTATCTTTTTTGGCTTTTATTTGCTCCTTGAATTAAAATCTTTTTAAGATAATTGCCCCAGCAATAATTATTTCTGTCTAATTTTAAAATAATAATTATTTTTAACTTAAGGCAGCGCTTTAAGGACATGCAGTGTCTGAATTGCAAAACAGATATTATAAAAGTAAGTGAAATTAATCTTAAAGTTTGATATAATTTAAATAAATTAATGTATAATTTCATATTTCAAGCTTGAATAAAATTTTATTATTTAAACTCGGGTAATAAGTTTATTAGTCAGCTTTAAATCAGAGAAGCTTGTTACCTTTTTATTTTGTAAAAGGTAGGTGTGTTTTTTGCCAGACTCAAATTATGATGCAAAGGATATTACTGTTCTTGAAGGTTTATCTGCAGTAAGAAAAAGACCTGGAATGTATATAGGTTCAACTGGAACCAGAGGGCTTCATCATCTCATTTACGAAGTTGTTGATAACAGCATAGATGAGGCAATGGCAGGATTTTGCGATAATGTTCTTGTTGTTTTAAATAATGATAATTCCGTTACAGTAGTCGATGATGGCCGTGGTATCCCTGTTAAAAATGTAGAAAAATATAACAGGCCTGCTGTTGAAATTGTTTTAACAAAATTACATGCAGGCGGGAAATTTGGTGGAGAGGGATATAAGGTTTCCGGGGGACTTCATGGTGTAGGAATTTCTGTTGTAAATGCTCTTTCTGAAAAATTAATGGTTGAAGTTAGAAGAGACGGATATATCTTTACTCAAGAATACAGTAAGGGAAACCCAGTTACTGACTTAATCAGAGGAAATGCAACAAGTTCCCATGGTACGGCTATTACATTTTGGCCTGACACGGAAATTTTTGAAGAAATTGACTACAAGGATGAAATTTTATCTACCCGATTTAAAGAAATGGCTTTCTTGAATAAAGGGCTTAAGATTACTTTTGTTGACAGGAGAAGTGATCCTGAAAAGAAAGAGGAGTTCCAGTATACAGGCGGCATTATAGATTTTATTAAATATTTATGTGAGAAAAAAGATGTTATCCACAAGAAAGTGATTTACATGCAAAATCAGGATGGCAAGCAGGAAGTCGAAATAGCAATGCAGTACACAGATGGTTATGCGGAATCGATATTTTCATTTGCCAATAATATCAATACTACAGAAGGCGGAACTCACTTAAGCGGTTTTAAGGGAGCAATTACAAGAACAATAAATGATTATGCCCGTAACTCAAATTTTCTGAAAGAAAAAGATGAGAACCTGCAGGGTGAAGATGTGAGAGAAGGTCTTACAGCCATTATAAGTGTAAGGCTCAAAGATCCTCAATTTGAAGGGCAGACCAAAACCAAGCTTGGAAACAGTGAAGTAAAAGGTTTCGTTGAATCAACAGTAAACACAAAACTTGCAGAATTTTTTGAGGAAAACCCTGATGCAGCCAGAGCTGTTGTAGCAAAGTGCATTGATGCTTCCCATGCAAGAAGTGCAGCTAAAAAAGCACGTGATTTAACAAGAAGAAAATCAATACTTGAGTCGGGTTCTCTTCCCGGAAAACTTGCTGACTGTTCAATGAATGAGCCGGAGTTTTGTGAACTTTACCTTGTTGAGGGCGATTCTGCAGGAGGCAGCGCAAAACAGGCAAGAGACAGAAGATTTCAGGCCATACTTCCGCTTAAAGGCAAGATTTTAAATGTAGAAAAAGCAAGGCTGCACAAAATTTTATCAAGCGACGAAATAATGTTTATGATAACAGCCATGGGTACCAGTATCGGCGATGAATTTGATTTAAAAAGTGCCCGTTATAACAAAATAATAATAATGACGGATGCCGATGTTGACGGAGCTCATATCAGGACGCTTATTCTTACTTTCCTGTTCAGATACATGCCAAAACTTATTGAAGAAGGTTATGTTTATATAGCACAGCCACCTCTTTATCAGGTAAAAGATTCAAAGGATACATATTATGCATATTCAGATGAAGAATTAAAAAAGATCATGGAAAAGATAGGAAACAGGAAAAATACGATACAAAGATATAAAGGCCTTGGTGAAATGGACCCGGAACAACTTTGGGAAACAACAATGGATCCCGAAAAAAGGACCTTGCTTAAAGTTGAGATTGAAGATTTGCTGATAGCTGATGACATATTCTCAACTTTAATGGGTGATAAAGTTGAACCTAGAAGAGCATTCATAGAAAAGAACGCAAGAGGAGTTTCCTTTATTGATACATAAGTTGCAATAAACAAATAAGTGAGGGTATTTAATTTTTAAGTTAGGGATGCAGTTTTAAAACTTAATAATAAATTTTTATATAAAAATATTTTTTAAACATAAGGAAATAAATGGTTTTTGAAATCAGAGGAAAAATAAAAAACAGGGGCGTAGAAGCAGAAATGCAGGATAGTTATTTAAGCTATGCCATGAGTGTTATTATCGGGCGTGCTCTTCCTGATGCCAGAGACGGACTTAAGCCTGTTCACCGCCGTATCTTATATGCAATGCTTGATATGGGAATGAGGCATAATACGCCTTATAAGAAAAGCGCCCGTATTGTCGGTGAAGTTTTAGGCAAGTACCACCCGCATGGAGATACTGCTGTATACGATTCAATGGTAAGAATGGCGCAGGATTTTTCGATCAGATATCCTTTAGTTGACGGCCATGGAAACTTTGGTTCAATTGATGGCGACAGTCCGGCAGCTATGCGATATACAGAGGCAAGACTTTCCGAATTTGCAGAAGAGATACTTACCGATCTGGATAAAGAGACAGTTGAATTTATTGACAACTTTGACGGCACACTGCAGGAGCCTGTGATTCTTCCGGCAAAAATCCCGAATCTGCTCATAAACGGATCATCGGGTATTGCAGTTGGAATGGCAACCAATATTCCACCGCACAATCTGGGGGAAGTAATTGATGGGGTTATTGCCTATATTGACAACAGAGACATAGCAATAATAGATCTCCTCAAGCATATAAAAGGGCCTGATTTTCCGACCGGGGGAAGGATTATGGGGATGAAAGGCATTGTTGATGCCTATAACACCGGCAGGGGTATTGTCAGGGTCCGGGGGCGTGTCCATATAGAACAAACCAAAAAGGGAAAACAGCAGATAATAGTAAATGAGATTCCATATCAGGTTAATAAAACAACCCTGATAGAAAAAATTGTAGAAACTGTCAAGGATAAAAGAATTGAAGGCATCAGTGATTTAAGAGACGAGTCAGATAAAAGCGGAATGAGAATAGTTGTAGAAGTAAAGAGGGAAGCTGATCCCAATATTGTTGTTAATCAGCTTTTCAAGCACTCACAGCTTGAATCAACTTTCGGAATTATAATGATTGCCCTTGTTAACGGCATTCCGCGAACATTGAACTTAAGGGAGCTTATTTCTGAATTTGTAAAGCACAGATATGATGTTGTTATAAAGAGGACAAAATATGAGCTAAGAAAGGCTGAAGAAAGAGCTCATATACTTGAAGGCTTGCTTATTGCACTTGATAATCTTGATGCAGTTATAAAATTAATAAGAGCTTCCAAAGATGTTCCTTCTGCCAGAGAAGGCCTCATAACAAAATTTAAACTGACAGAAATACAGGCACAGGCGATACTTGATATGAGACTGCAAAGGCTTACTGCTCTTGAACGTGAAAAAATTAAAGCTGAACATAAGGAACTTATTGAAAAGATAAAATATTTTAAGGAATTACTTGGAAATGACACATTGATTTACGGTGTTATTAAGGATGAGTTAAGGGAAATAAGGAAAAAATATTCTGATGAAAGAAGAACGGAAATTACCTCCGAAATATCCGATCTTGAAATTGAAGATCTTATAGCAGAAGAAGAAAATGTCATTTCCATAACCCACAGCGGATATATAAAAAGGCTTCCGGTAACAACATACAGAAAACAAAACAGGGGAGGCCGGGGTGTAACCGGAATGAATCTCAAGGAGGAGGATTTTGTTGAGCATTTGTTTATTTCTTCCACCCATAATTATATAATGTTTTTTTCCAACTATGGAAAGGTTTACAGGCTTAAAGTTTATGAGATCCCGGAAGGAAGCAAAATATCCAAAGGTAAAGCCATTGTTAACATCCTGCCGTTTAAACCAAACGAGAAGGTCATGGCTGTAATTGCAGTAAAGGAATATGGTGAAGACGACTATCTGATAATGGCTACTAAAAAAGGATATGTTAAAAAGACATCAATTAAGGAATATGATACATCCAGAAAAGAAGGAATCGCAGCAATTACCTTAAAAGATAAAGACGAGCTTATAGAAGTTGAAAAGACAAGCGGAAAAGACGATATAATGCTCATTACGAAAAACGGACAGGGAATAAGATTTAACGAGGCCGATTGCAGACATATGGGCAGAACAGCCCAGGGTGTTATCGGAATGAGGCTTGGAAAAGGTGATGAAGTTCTGGCAATGGCAGTTGTTAAAGATCTGAACAGCGATTTGTTTATTCTGACAGACAATGGCTACGGCAAGAGGACTCCTGTTTCTGATTTTTCAAGATTCCATAGAGGGGGCAAGGGTGTCAGAGCTATAATAATCACAGAAAAGAAAGGTAAAATAGCCGGTGCCGGGATTTTAAGAGAGGATTATGATGTAATGATAATATCCACAAATGGTATTCTGATACGGGTAAATGCAAACAGTATTTCCAGATATGGCAGAGCAAGTCAGGGGGTCAGGATAATGAACCTTGAAGAAGGTGCCAAGGTTGCCTCAACTGCTTTTACAGCTCCCGAAAGTTAAAATATTGAAAGTAATTTTTGAAGGCATTCTGTGCATCTAATAGTAGTAAACGGTAAAATAATTAATAATTTCAAAAATTTTTAATTCTTTTTTTATTTTTATGTTTTAATTGAGCATTATTAATAATATAATTGTTTTTAATAATAGCAGTTTGAAGATTATAAAAGAAATGTTTATTTTTTAATTAAATTATTTAAGATTTTTTTTTAAGTTTTTTTATTTGCAATTATTAATTATTTTATTACTTCATGACAGGAGGGAAAAAGAGATGGTTGAACAGAAGCAAACAGTGGTTGATGCTGATTTTAATGCTAAAAGCTCCACAGGGATGGAACCCAAAATTGCAGTTCTTTTAGCTTATCTTTTCAGCTGGCTGGGAGGACTTATTATTTTATTAATTGAAAAAGAAAATAAATTCGTAAAATTTCATGCTCTTCAGGCTTTAATTCTCGGTATTGCAGAGATAATAGCCTTCATTGGAATTTCTGTATTATTGGGACTCATTCCCTATGTCGGATGGTTTTTCTTTTCATGGTTAGGCTGGGTTCTTGGTATTGTATGTTATGTCTTTGCAATCATTGCAATAGTAAAAGCTTTCAATGGTGAGAGATATTACATTCCTTTCCTGAAACCTTTGGTAAACAAATTCAATAAATAATAAATTTTTATTTAAACTTACTGAAATAATATTAAAAGCTCCGGCATATTATTATTTCAGTAAGTTTATTTTTTATTTTATACTTTTATTAATCACCTTAATGCGAAGCAAAAATAATTTAGGGAGAGTGGGATATGGAAAAACCAGTTATTCAAAGAAGACTTATCAAAAGTATAAGTGAATGGTCGGTTTTTAAAATTGCTCTTATAGCTTATTTGATTATTTTTTTACTGTCGGTGATATTTTTTGCAATTGTTGCACTTATTACCTGGGCGGGATTTGCAGCCTCTGGAATTGATCTGAATAATATATTTGCCAATACAGGCTTTGGTGCCATGCTTTCAGGTTTTGGAATAGTACTTCCCAATCTGAATGCTGCTTTCCAAACAGGCGGAGTCATAGGGATAGTGCTGTTTATAGTATTTGGTTTACTTTTTTCAGTAGTGTTTGCAGTTATTGCTGTTTTCTGGACATGGATTTTTAACGTGATCTTAAAAATCGGCGGCGGATTTGAAGTCAGATATATTGACAGAGCTGTAAAAGCAACATACAATGCTCCTGAAACTCCAACAGAATAATAAAATAACAAGCTTGCTTTATTTTCTTTTTCTTTTATCTCTGACAGCCTGAATAAAATGAAATTGTGCCATTTTAAGGCTAAATCTTAAAAACTCTTAAGCTGAAAGCTTATGAGTTAATCCTCTGAAGAATGCTCCGTAAGTCAATTTTCCATTGACAAAAGTACTGCAAATTGATATTTTATCGCTTGCACGTTTTTTTGGTTTAAGGGCGTATAGCTCAGTTGGTTAGAGCGCGTCCCTGATAAGGACGAGGTCTCTGGTTCGAGTCCAGATACGCCCACCATTTATTATTTGATTTTTTTCAGTTTTTTATATATTCTTATCACTTGTCAAAGTTAAAGTCCGCTTTTGTGGGGGTGTAGCTCAGCTGGGAGAGCACCTGCCTTGCAAGCAGGGGGTCAGCGGTTCGATCCCGCTCATCTCCACCATTTTTAATTAAAAAAATAAATCAGATTATCCTAAATGTTGGGCTCGCGAATTAAAAGTCTTAATTTTTGTAAGATTGGCAATGTTAAGAAACTACAAGCTGTTCATCGGGATTTAGAACAGATATTGCTGCATTGCTTCCAATAACTTCAACTTTTATTATTTTTTCAGGTCTTTTTAAATCAATTTTTTCTCTATCAACTACATCTGTTAGTTTGATTATTAGATCACCATAACTCATTTTGTGATAATATCTTTTATCAAGCTCCATCTTCCACTTTTCGTTCTTTCCAATTTTAGGTACCAGAGATTTAACTGCACTCTGCATATCTGTTAACTTTGAAGATACCCATTTATCCACAGGGATATAGCGGTGTGTCCTTCCAAAGATATCTTTGTTTTTATCACATAACTTCCTAATTTTTTTTACAACTTCTTTAGGTTTTGCAACATCAATTAAGAAAATTCCATCATATTTTGATTTAAGAAAAACAGGTGTTGCATCTACAGTCTTCATTATATTTACAACGTTTTCCTTGCAGCTTGGCGTATGAGCAGGGTCATAAGTTATTATTAGTTTTACATCCATAATAACCTCCATGTTAAAAGTGATAAATTAATTTCTATTTTTATTATATTTTATAATAAAACTTAAGTCATTCTAAGAATATTTGATGAAGTTCAGAATCTTTTATACTCTGCATAGGGCAAATAGTTGAAAAAACATAAATACGATTACTCTATTATCACATCCTCATCTCCAATATATGCTGATTTGGTTATTAACTCATAATTTTCAAGCTCAAAAATTGTCTGCCCTTTCCTTTTTAAATTCTCCATAGTATTTTTGGTAATTTTTGCTTTATTTGTCTTTACTTCAAACATATAAGCTTTTTGTGCATCATCATCTAAAACCATAGCATCGATTTCTATATCTCCTTTCCTGTTCCAGTATTTTCCAGCTTTTGAAAACCTTATATCCAAGGGATTTTCTTCAATCATCTTACGAATAACCAGGTCCTCTAATTTTCTTCCTTCATAAATTGGCAGTTCATTCCATATCTCCATAAAAGCATGATCTGCTTTACCTGCTTCCTTTAACATTCTCTTCGATTCTATAAATCTAAACCAAAAATCTAAAAAATTATCATTAAGATAGTACCTTCCATTTCTTTCCTTTATACTTTTACTGGTTACCGGTAGTCTTCTATTAATCATCCTATAGATTTCTTCCAGATTTTTTAAATATGATCCCACGTCTCTTATTCCTGTAAATTGCTCTATTTCATTTAGCCTTCTTCTTCCTTTGGATACTGCGGAAAGTATTGAAAAATAAGAAGAGTATTCTCTTCCAAATTCCTCTTTTATTAAATTCTCTCCTTCTTCCCATATAAAATCTCTTTCAGTTATAAGTTCGCGAATACTTTCATCAAAACTTTTCTTTTCCAGATCCATAAGCTCTTCAATATATTTAGGAATCCCATCAAAGATTGAAAAGAGATGCAGTAGATTCTTTCCGGAACTAAATCCATTGTCTTTTAAAATCTCTGATTGTATTTTTAAAGGTAGATATGAAAGCCGGATAATCTCCGAAGCCCTTCCAAACAGGGGTTCTTTTGAATTTTTAAATATTCTTTCCATTAAAGAAAAGGAGGAACCAAGAAAAACCAGTAAAACATTGGCTTTTTCTTTATTAAGATCAAATATTTTTTGAAACGTACCGAATGCTGACGGGTCTGAGTATAAAAGATTCTGAACTTCATCAAATATTAAAATAATTGGCTTCTTCTTTGAAAAATCAAACAGAAATTTTAAGAAATCTTCAAAAAAAACAAAATTTCCATAGAAGACTTCTCCGTATTTATTTTTAATTTCATTAGACCATTCTGATATAATTTCGTTTATTTTTTTTTTCTTTGTAAAAAAATATAAGTAATCCTTATTTTTTGCAGATTCAAGGACAAGACGGGTCTTGCCGATTCTCCTGCGCCCTGTTATTACCAGGATTCTGGAACCTTTGTTTTTAACAGTGGTGAAAAAATGTTGCATCAATGCCAGTTCTTTTTCTCTTCCGTAAAATTTCATAAAGATAATCACCTTTAACTTAATGACCATTAACTTAATATAGATTATTTTAATTAATAATACAAGTAATTATTAGTAATGGTTTATTGCACCAGATATCAATCAATCTAAA
>JAMCQQ010000326.1 GCA_023379515.1 Actinomycetota bacterium | reverse complement strand
ACTTTATCATTTTTATTACGAAAATAATGACAATGGCGTATTCAAAAATGAAGAACACAATTCAAAACCAAATATAAAAGAGGCTTATGGTTTGACCTTATGGGCTATTTTAACATCGCAAAAAAATAAAGATGATAATATTAAAAAAATTATCAAAAATTTAATTGAAGATGCTTATAACTGGGCTTCACCAAGAGCAATATCAGCAGCCTTATTAGGTTTATTGAATCTCGATTACCAGCACAGCTTAGAAAACAAATTAAAATCAAAATTGCATTATTTATATTTTGAGACATATTCTGATAATTGGGTGTGGTTTGAAAATTATCTTGTATACGCAAATGCCCTTATCCCATGGGCACTCTGGGAGATTTATTTAAAAAGAGAATGCAAAATTAGTTTCGAAATTGCCAAAAAAACAACAGATTTCCTAATAAAAACTTGTCAGGAAAATAATATTCCTTCACCTGTTGGGAATAAAGGCTGGTATCTTAGAGGCAGTAATAAAGCCTTATTTGACCAACAACCAATTGATTCAGGTTACATGGTTTGCTGTCTTGAAAAAGCTTATTATTCAACAGAAGATGATTTCTATTTAACCTGGGCTGAAAAATGGTATAAATGGTTTTTTGGTAACAATATAAATCATATCCCTCTTATAGATGAAACCTTTGCATGTTATGATGCATTAACGCCAGAAGGTGTAAATTTAAATCAGGGGGCTGAATCAAATATATGCTTTTTAATGGCATATCTTGCTGCAAAAAGATTGGGAATTGTCGAGTGATTTAAAAATCAGGAGGCAGGTCTACATCAATTGATTTAATTTTCTTTAATCTTGCAAGCTTATAAGAATATTTGTATTTTTTTGCAACTATTTCCCATGAAACAACTTCATCAAGATATTTCTTCAATTTCTTCGAAAATTCCTCCCTCAAATTTCCATCGCATGCAAGTTTTATCACTTTTTCCTTCAGCATCTTTTTTGTCGTAAATAATAACCCGCCTTCGCTTTCAAGTGTCTGCGCAGTAAGTCCTTCCATGGGAGCAGTTGTTATATATGGTTTATTTAGGGCAATTATTCTTGCAAGGGTTCCGGATTGCGTTTCATCAACAGAAGGTAAAACGATAAAATCACAAATCGCTATAACTTTATAATAAATTTCTCCCCTGGGTATGAATTCATAATAATGAGCAAATCCTTTTTGTTCAAGTAATTCAATTTCCTGGATATACTTCTTATAATCGTAATAATGATTGGGATCTCTCATCGCACCTGCAGCTAATAAATCCCATGGTTCTCCTGTCCTCTTTTCTATTTCCTGCGATATTTCTTCCCACATGGAAGTTAATATATCCCATCTTTTATTTGATTGGATCCACCCAATTAAACCAACCAGATTATTACATAGACATCCTAATTTTCTAAGTCCTAATTCTTCTTTTAATCTAGGGATATCCTCGGGTTTCCATTGCATATCAGGCCTTGCTCCATGTGGAATTATCATTATATTAGATGGCACTTGCCATTTTTTTTGCGTAAAAGTCCAGCGGAGCCTCCACTTCTGATACTCATGTTTAAAAATTACAACATCTGCTGCTTTACAAAGTTCATATATAAAATTTTCCTCGAAATCTCTGAGCCTGCCGTGAACAGTATGAGGTTCAACTACAATTGGATATTCGCTAATCGCATCAAGAAATTCCAAAAATCCCTGATTTCCATCCCCAATTCCTCTTTCATCAACATACTCATATAAACTGTACTCATGTTCGATGTGCACTACATGAGGAGATAGCTTTTTAATTTTTTTGACAACAGGTTTCCACCAGTAACAATTTTTCATATCAATTAAAGGGAAAACTCCTTCTCCATCACCATCAATATGACTAATAACCAGCACTTCTCTGGTTGGATATATTTTTTGAATGAATTCTCTGGCTTCTTCCGTAAAAGTAGCAATTCCACATAATCTTGGAGTATAACTTGATATTAATACTATAGGTTGTTGCTTGCCCATATTTTTACCACTTAAAGATTTATTAACTGCTTTGCTCTATTACCAGGTTAATAATGCTGCTAATAATATTTGGATTGATCGTATATATCAAGGCAAGACTTGAAATGAAAATTACAGCAGCAAGCCATTTTGTAAATCGTCCGTAAGTTCTGACAAAAAGAATCACAGCGAGAATTCCCATTACAAAAGGCCCCACAATTTTGATATCACCCAATGGAACTCTATAACCGGCGACGGTTGCTTCGCTTCTACCAAGAAAAGACGCCAGATTAAAGCTGACATTGGCTGCAATCAGGACAATCTCAAGGACTAAAACTAAGAGCAGAACCCAGGAAGCCCATCTTGTTGATTCGCCTTCAGTTCTATAGACTTCATAAACTACTGCAGGAAGTAATAAAAGAATTATCACAAGAGATTTCAATGTTAATATGCCAATTATTATTCCAATTATTGCAAAAATGGTTACAATACTTGAAATTAAAGTTGCATATTTAGTTGGTTTTGCCATTTTGCCATTTAATAGATTTTCTAAATTTTAGTTGTGTATTTTATCATTAATTTGAAATAAAAAGTCAGTATTAATCTATCTTGAATCTGCAAATATTTTTTTATATAAAATAAAGTCTTAAAATTAGACTAATGAAACTTAAAAAAGAATTTACTAATTATTTAACTGCACTTGGAATAGTCGCGGTTGCTACCGGTTTATTCTTCCTGGGCAGAGATTATTTTGCAAAAGGTCAATGGGCATTACTATACCTTTTAATTATTTTATTTATAGCAAGTATAAATGGGGTTAAAACAGCAATATTTGCATCTATTCTCTCTTTTTTAGCCTGGAACTATTTCTTTCTTCCCCCATTTTATACTTTCATAATACATGATCCTAAGGATTTGCTTTCTCTCTTTGCTTTCTTAATAGTTAGTATTTTAATTGGAATTCAAGCAGGAAGATTAAAAGAACGTGAAACTCAAGCAAAAATACGGGAACAAGAAACCCTGATTCTATACAAATTCAGTGGCCAGCTTGTTTCGGAAATATCTATTTTGGATATGGCAAAGATATTAATTAATGAGGTAATCAATATCACTATGGCAAAATCTGCTACAATTTTTTTAGCTGATGAATCTAGTAGTTTAAATGAATTTTCTTCTTCCAAAGATTTAACTTTCCAAAATGATAGTAGGGTAAAAGAACTTGCAGAATGGTCTCATGAACACTCAAAGGCTATAGGTCTACCAGGTAAAGGAAAGGGTTCATTCCCAAACACTGGCGATTTGCCAATCTCTGTAAGCCATTATGAAACCGGTGTTTCGCATAAAAGAGACGATATATTTATTCCACTTCAAACTGCAACACAAAGATTTGGTGTTCTTTACATTGATATGGCAAAGGATAGGAAAAGCTATACTGATAGTAAAATTAGAATTGTCGTTTCTATTGCTAATCAAGCATCTGCATTCCTTGAGCGTAAGCACCTCCAATCAATGGCAGTACAGGCAGATGCACTTCGGGAGGCTGATCGCCTCAAATCTACGCTAATTTCCTCTGTATCGCATGAATTAAAGACACCTTTATCTTCATTAACTGCAACAATAACGAATTTACTGCAAAGAGATGTGGATTGGGACCCCTTAACCATCAAATCGGAACTTGAAACCTTACACAATGACATTGATCGTTTGAACGCAAGTATCAGCTCACTGGTTGACCTCTCAAAATTAGAATCCGCTACCTGGGAACCAAAAAGAGATTATTATGAATTTGGTGAAATAATTGGAAAAGTGTTATCGAAGTTAAGACAGGATCAATTATCCAAAATACTAGTCGATATTCCAGGAGATCTACCATTAATAAATGTAGATTATTCGCAGTGGACTTGTGTTTTTCAAAACCTGATTGAAAATGCTCTAACTTACAGTTACCCCGACAGCACTATTAGAATTAATGCTTCCTATAAAAAAAATGAAGTGAAAATGTTGGTTGAAGATAGTGGCCCAGGCATTTCAAAAGAAGAACATGAAAAAATATTTACAAAATTCTATCGAGGTAAATCATCTAAATCTACTAAATCAGGCACGGGATTAGGGCTTGCCATTGTAAAGGAAATAGTCCGATTTCATGGAGGAAAAATTTGGGTTGAAGATGTAATCCCACATGGAGCACGTTTTATCATCACTCTTCCTCTTGAGAATTAAATCGATTATTTTATGAAAAGTGTACCTGAAAAACCGTTAAAAATATTAATCGTAGATGATGAGGAGCAAATTCGACGAGCATTGGTGTCGATTTTATCAGCACGAAAATATGAGTCCATCACCGCTGAAAATGGTGAAAAGGCTATTGATCTTGCTATAGATCACTCTCCAGATCTAATTTTACTTGACTTATCTTTGCCTGGAATTAGTGGACTGGAGGTTTGCAAGGAGATACGGACATGGTGTAACGCTCCAATTATAGTTATTAGTGTTAGAGATAAAGATACAGATATTATTAATGCACTTGACCTGGGAGCTGATGATTATATTACTAAGCCATTTTCTGCTGGAGAACTATTGGCCAGGATTCGAGCGTTATTTAGACGAACAGTTTCGCAGCAAATAAATAGCCCAATTATTAGTTTAGGTGAATTAGAAATTAATCTCGCAAGCAGGATAGTTAAGAAATCAGGGCAAGAAGTTAATTTGACCAGGACTGAGTTCGACATCTTATCCTGCCTTGCTCAAAATATTGATTGCATAGTCACTTCCAAGATGATACTTGAAAAAGTTTGGGGTCCAGAATTTATAGAGGATTTTCAAACTCTACGTGTTCATATAAGCAATCTTCGTAAAAAAATAGAAAAGATACCCTCTATGCCAAAATACATAATAACCGAACCGGGCGTTGGTTTCCGTCTATGTTCTAACTAAAAAAATTATAAAAAATTTATACAGCTCACCCATTTCTTAACGGTTTCTTTACATTACCTGTTTTACAATATCGCAGTTTTTTATATTTAAGGACAAATACATGTTAGATGTAAGCTTTATTCTAATTTTAATTATTTTTATTTTAAGCTGCATTTTGTACGTGTTTAAAGTTGATAAATTTTAGGTCTGGGTATGGGAATTAACGTTCATTTCTTAATAAATGGATTAATTGCTGCAGGTTTACTAATATATCTGGTCTATGCTCTTTTAAGACCTGAGAAATTCTAACTTTTTCCACCAGGAGAGAGACGACTATAATGTCAATAACCATTCTACAAATACTGATTTATATCACTCTATTAGCACTTTTTACCAAACCCTTGGGGACTTATATGGCTCATGTTTTTTCTGGAGAGCGTACGTTCCTTGATCCAGTAATAAGACCAGTAGAGCGAACTATCTATCGCCTATGTGGAATTGATCCTAAAAGCGAAATGAAATGGACGACATATACAATAACTATGTTAATTTTTAATTTCTGCGGTTTTATCTTCCTTTACGCAATTCTTAGATTACAGAATATTCTTCCGTGGAATCCGCAAAACTTTTCTGGAATGAAGCCGGACCTTGCTTTTAACACTGCCGTAAGTTTTGTAACTAATACTAATTGGCAGGCTTATTCAGGGGAGAGCACCGTCAGCTATTTTACTCAAATGGTGGGTCTGACGTGGCAGAATTTTGTTTCAGCTGGGACAGGATTAGCACTTTCAATTGCATTTATAAGGGGATTAACCCGTCAATCTGGAAAGGAGATAGGAAATTTTTGGGTTGACCTGACTCGTTCATGTCTATATATTCTTCTACCCCTATCGATAGTTGGAGCGATTTTTTTTGTTTCTCAGGGAGTAATTCAAAACTTTCAACCATATACAGTTGTTCAGACAATTGAGGGTACAAAACAGGTCATTGCCCAGGGACCGGTCGCTTCTCAGGATATTATAAAAGTACTTGGGATAAATGGCGGAGGTTTTTTTAGCGCCAATTCATCGCACCCATTTGAGAACCCAACTCCATTAACAAACTTTATTCAACTACTAGCAATCTTTGCAATTCCATCTGGCTTAACCTATACATTTGGCCGTTTTGCAAAGAATCATCGCCAGGGCTGGGCACTCTTTATAGCAATGACAATTTTATTTCTTTTTAGTTTTAGCGTGATCCTTTGGAGCGAGCAATCCGGAAACCCAATGTTAACTAAACTTGGTGTTGACCAGATCGCTAGCTCAACACAATCTGGTGGAAATATGGAGGGCAAAGAAGTCAGGTTTGGTATAACCGGGTCTGCTTTATTCGCAACTATTACAACAGATGCATCTTGTGGAGCGGTCAATAGCATGCATGACAGCTTTACCCCACTTGCTGGAGGAATGGCAATGCTGAATATCGCGCTCGGAGAAATAATATTTGGTGGTGTGGGCGTTGGTTTATTAGGAATTGTTGTCTTTGTAATACTAACCGTTTTTATTGCGGGGTTAATGGTAGGTCGAACTCCTGAGTATCTTGGCAAAAAAATTGAATCCAAGGAAATGAAGATGTCCATGCTTGCAATCTTAATTTTAGAGGCAAGTATATTAGGATTTGCTGCTCTTGCAGCTGTTACAAAAATAGGATTAATCGGAAGGCTAAATCTTGGACCACATGGACTTACTGAAATCCTCTACGCAGCCTCATCTGCTACAGGAAACAACGGCAGCGCCTTTGCTGGACTTCAAGTAAATACGCTTTTTTATAATGTAATTCTAGGGTTGGCAATGCTAATTGGTCGTTATCTATTTATTATTCCAGTTATGGCAATTGCAGGAAGCATGGCAGGGAAGAAAATAGCTCCCGAATCAAGCGGTACTTTCTCAACCACGAATATGTTTTTTGTTTTTCTGTTAATCAGCGTGATTGTTATAGTCGGAGCTCTCACATTCTTCCCCTCCTATACCCTGGGACCGATCCTTGAGCACTTCCTCATGCAAGCCGGAACTCAATATTAATGGAAAATATATTATGAAATCATTTATCAATAAAACAAAGCAGGACCAGAAGTTTTTAATGACCTCTTTAATTAGAGAAGCTATATTTGACTCATTTAAAAAATTAAATCCTCGTTCATTGATTCATAACCCGGTCATGTTCATAACCGAAATTGGAAGTATCATTTCAACATACTATTTCATTACCAGTATTATTAACAGTAATAGAGATTCCGGGTTTCTTGCTGGTATTTCGCTCTGGCTTTGGTTTACCTTGTTATTTGCAAATTTCGCCGAGGCTATGGCAGAAGGACGAGGAAAAGCTCAGGCAAGCTCGTTGCGTAAAATGAAACGTGAGATCATTGCAAATCGCATTGTGGATGGCAGTATTCAAAAAATTCCTTCATCAGATCTACACAAAGGAGATATCGTCATTGTCTCTGCAGGAGAAATAATACCGGGAGATGGAGAAGTAATTGAAGGGATTGCATCGGTAGATGAATCAGCTATAACTGGTGAGTCTGCACCAGTAATCAGAGAAAGCGGTGGTGATCGAAGTGCAGTAACTGGCGGCACAAAGGTGTTATCTGATCAAATTAAAATGCGTATTACATCAGAACCGGGAAAAACTTTTCTTGATCGAATGATAGCCCTTGTTGAGGGTGCTTCCCGCCAAAAAACGCCAAATGAGATTGCGCTAAATATACTTCTTGCAGGTTTAACTATTATATTTATGCTTGTGGTAATTACACTGGAATCATTTGCCATATATTCAGGTGAAGTTGTTGCAATATCCGTGTTGATTGCTCTACTTGTATGCCTGATGCCAACAACCATTGGAGGACTGCTTTCTGCTATTGGTATTGCTGGAATGGATCGTTTGGTACAGCATAATGTCTTAGCAATGTCCGGTCGCGCAATTGAAGCTGCAGGAGATGTTGATACATTGTTGCTTGATAAAACTGGAACTATCACTTTTGGCAACCGTCAAGCATCGGAGTTTATTCCGGTTATAGGTGTTTCAAAAAAAGATGTTGCAGATGCAGCACAACTAGCGTCTCTTAGTGATGAAACTCCAGAAGGTCGCTCAATTGTTATCCTTGCAAAACATTTTGGTTTTAGGGAGAGACAAATCAATAAATTGGAGGCTGATTTCATCCCCTTTTCAGCTCATACACGTATGAGCGGCATTGATTGGAACGGAACAAGAATTAGAAAAGGAGCAGCTGATGCGGTATTTGAATGGGTTGTAAGTCAGGGTGGCACAATCCCAGAAGGTATATCACCAATAATTGAAAATATTTCAAATACTGGTGGGACCCCATTAGTTGTCGCGCGCGACAGTTATGTTCTTGGTGTTATTCATTTAAAAGATAAAGTAAAGGGTGGGATTAAGCAAAGATTATATCAGCTCCGGACTATGGGGATTAGAACTGTAATGATAACAGGTGATAATCCATTAACAGCAGCTGCTATCGCAAAGGAGGCAGGTGTTGATGACTTCCTTGCACATGCTAATCCAGAAGAAAAGATGGAACTAATTAGAAATGAGCAATCGAAAGGTAAGTTGGTTGCCATGACCGGCGATGGTACAAATGATGCCCCAGCTCTTGCACTGGCAGATGTGGGAGTTGCGATGAATACAGGAACTATGGCTGCAAAAGAAGCTGGAAATATGGTTGATTTGGACTCAGACCCTACAAAATTAATTGAGATAGTTGAAATTGGAAAACAACTATTGATAACGAGAGGTGCGCTCACAACTTTTAGCATCGCTAATGATGTAGCAAAATATTTCGCCATAATACCTGCAATCTTTGTTAACGCCTATCCAGTCTTGAACAAGCTTAATATAATGCAGCTGCACTCTCCACACAGCGCAATACTTTCAGCAGTTATATTTAATGCATTGATAATAATAGCCTTGATTCCGTTAGCGCTTCGCGGCGTCAAATATCGTCCATTGGGCGCAAATATCTTGAT
>JAMCQQ010000325.1 GCA_023379515.1 Actinomycetota bacterium | reverse complement strand
AAGATTACTGGCAGAAGGAGGAATTCCATTGGGAGCACAAAGCCTTACAATAGGCCCGTCCAAATAATCAAAAGCTCTTTCCTGAATCTGAGAGATAACTTCGGCAGCAAAACTACCCTGGGCCACTTCCTGGGAAGTTACAATAACCCGCCCAGTTTTTTTAACTGAATTTATAATTGTTTCAATATCTAAGGGAACCAGAGTCCTTATATCTATAATTTCTGCTGATATTCCTTCTTTTTTTAAAATTTCACCAGCTTTCAAAGATTCGTTTATGGTATTGGACCAAGATATTATTGTAATATCATTACCCTTTCTTTTTATTTCAGCTTTTCCTATAGGTACTAAATACTCTTCATCGGGAACTTCTGACAGCAGGTTATAAACAAACTGATGCTCAAAAAATATTACCGGGTTACTGCCCCTTATGGCCGATTTTAAAAGACCCTTGGCATCATATGCATTAGAGGGCGCAATAACTATAAGGCCAGGCATATGTGCAGCTATTGCCTCAAGGCTTTGCGAATGCTGACCTGCATATCCTTTGCCTCCGCCAATAGTAGTTCTAATAACCAGAGGCAGGTTAACCTGGCCTCCGGACATATAACTCCATTTAGCCGCCTGGTTACCGATCTGATCCATAGCCATTAGTATAAAGTCATCATACATAATCTCAGCAATGGGTATCAGTCCTGTCATAGCCATTCCTACAGCAGCTCCTACAATACCTGATTCCGATATTGAAGTATTAAAGACTCTGTCTCTTCCAAAAAGAGATAATAGTTCATTAGTTACTCCAAAAGCTCCGCCATAGTCTGCGACATCTTCTCCAAAGAGGATGACTCTGCCGTCCCTAGCCATCTCTTCAATTAATGCTTCCCGCAAAGCAAGACGAGTACTTATCTGATCTTTTTCATCTCTTTTATAGGAAGGGATGGGTTTTAAGGTTTTAGGGTGTGAAAACTCTACAGGAATTTCATAAGATTTTTTCTCAGAGTAGACAAAACTCAAAAGGCTATCCTCATGTGGTAAGGAAGCTTCAGCAGCCAGTTTTGCCATTTGGGCATTACGGCTGTAGACTACATCTTTTAATTTTTTTATATCTTTTTCAGTGATTTTTCCACCCTGTTCTTCGGGAAAATCAGTTTTAACTAGCTTCTCGCTAAATGTTTTAATTGGATCCTTTCCCTGCCATAACTCCAGCTCAGAACGGTCTCTATAAGTTAAAGGGTCACTTAAACTATGACCTTTATATCTATAGGTTATAAATTCAAGTAATATCGGACCATTTCCTTTTTTAACAATGGGAGTAGTGTTCTTCACTGCATCCATTACTGCCAGTACATTCATTCCATCAACAACTTCTGCATGCATTAAATCAAGATTGTAAGAAGCTGCTCTTCTTGAAAGAAAATCAAGTCCAGTTATTTCTCCCATTTCTTGGCCAGACATAGCATAGTGGTTATTTATTATTCCAAAAATAACTGGAACCCCATATTTTATTTCCATAAGCCCATTTTTAAACTGTGCCATAGTAGCAAGGTTCATTGATTCATGAGCTATTCCATTACTGTAGGCACCATCTCCTGCCAAACATAAGACCAATTTTCCATTTCGCTTATACCTGCATGATATCGCTGCACCGGTTGCAATACCCATATGCCCGCCTACTATAGCATTAGCGCCAAGGTGGCCTAACTCAAAATCTGCAATATGCATACCACCGCCTACACCCCGGCAATATCCATCAGCTTTTCCAAAAAGTTCGGCTATCATTCTGTACAAGTGGACTTTTAGAGACTTCTCTTCAAGTATTTCTCTTGGTTCTTTTTCATTATAGCTCTCACCAATAGCTAAAACATACTTTTGGCTTTCTTTAAGAAATTTCCTTAATTTATCTATACTCATAGACTTTATAACATTATATCCTTTTGATATGGCATCCCCATGCCCTCTGTGGGAACTTGTTATGTAATCATACGGACCAATTGCAGATACAGAGCCAACAGATGCAGCTTCCTGTCCAATTGACAGATGTGTAGGTCCCACATACTTAAAACCAGGCAAAGGCTTGTAAATTCCAGCCATTATTTCAACCAACATTTCTTCAAATGAACGAATAGTAAGCATTTGTTCTAAGAGCTCCAAACATTTGTTACTGGTTATGTCTCCGCTTTCCACTTCTTGTGTTAGAGATTTCTGGTATTTAAAAACAGGGATAGAGCTAAATTTTAATCTACCTGGTTTGGTTCCAAACTTTATTTTTATTTGTTTTACCATAAAAAATAATACCCCTTCAAGTATAGTGGATTAAATTACTTTAACCATTTTTATGAATTTTAAAAGATTTAAATTCAGTTTTAGGATATTTTAAATTCTTTTTTCACGATATTCTTTTATTGCTTTAAGTAGATAATCCCAACCACTCATAAATTGTGAACGAAAAAGGTTTACCGGGCCAAAATCCTTGAATTCTTCAATCCTAAGCCCATCTTCAAGATATGCTTAGAAGGAAATAATGTTAACTCCGGGTGAATGAATGAAATACCCTTGGCTTGAGAATCTAATGCTGATCTAAAATTTATCTCCATTCCTGATAATAAAATCTGACCAGAATCTCTTGATAATACCCGCCTAGAATGTTCATTAATTTAGATTTACCCGCACCATTCTCTCCAACCAGACCTTCTACTTTAGACGAATTGACTTTCAAACATACATTACCCATGCTTGTATACCAGGAAAACTTTTAGTGATATTAATTTCTAATATTGGTAATTTATTAGAAGTATTACTCATTACTTCTCCTAGCCCGGGTTTTCTTTTTAATAAAAGTCTAAAATTTAATTATTTTTTTACATGAATCTCTTATTATTAGTTCTGGTTCAAGAATTAATTTGGTTCTATCAATATTTTTTTTATTAATTTTCTTAAGTAATGTTTCAACTGAAAGTATGGCCAAATTTTCAATAGGCGGCTTTATAACAGTCGGTTTAAACCTTAATAATTCTGAATAATCTTCAAGCTCATCAAAACCAATAAATGAAATGTCTTCCGGAATTTTAATTTCTGATTCTCTTAAGTACTTTAAGACTCCAACTGAAACCAAGATACCGGTAGAAAATATAGCTGTTGGTTTATTTTTTATGTTCATAAGTTCTTTAGTTTTTTGAAAAGAGCTTTCTATTGAATAATCCGCATATTTTATTAATTCAGGATTAATAACGATATTATTTTCAGTCAAGGCTCTTTTGTATCCTTCAAAACGTTCAATTCCAGTAGTTATAGCCATAGGTATATTTATGATGCCAATATTTTTATGTCCCAGATTAATTAAATAATTGACTCCAACCATTGAACCTTTAATATTGTCAACTTTAATACATACCTCATCATCAACATTTGAGTACCTATCAAAAAATACAACATTTTCATTTTGCATAGTCATATAATGCTTTCTATTTTTAGATGAAGTGGGAATTATGATATACCCATCAACTTGTTTACTCTGCAAAGTTTCTATGTATACCTTTTCTTTTTAATAAAAGTCTAAAATTT
>JAMCQQ010000324.1 GCA_023379515.1 Actinomycetota bacterium | reverse complement strand
TGGGTTTGGGTCTGGTGGATTTTCCCCTGGGCATTTTGGTTACCTTGGTGGATTATTATTTTTAAGGAAAAAGAAATCTGGCTTTGGCGCAAAATATAGAGGCCTCCACCCCGTGAAAACAAGCTGTTGGATAATGCAAAATGGAATTGACAATTTCAAATATGTATGTAATATGGAATTATATTAGAATCTCGCCTTTAGTCATCTTTTAACATATGTGTCCAAAAAAGTTAATAGGAACGTGTTTGTCCTTTGACTATCTTCAGCACATCTCACTATAGGTAAGGCTGTTAAAAATAGCCATGCTCTCTTCTTGCGCATCCACTGCTTTCTCCAGCCCTTCGTCTATTCGACCGGCTCTGATAAGTACCTGGGCCTGCTCAAGTTTGGCTCTCGGTTCAAATGCCAAATCCGCCCTGCCCCTATTGCAAATCGCATTGATAGCAGCATAAGCAAGGTGAAGTATTTCTTCAGCAACACCCCATCTTATAAATGGCAACGATTCATACCACGCCAGCTTCTCAGCCAAATTAGCAAAGGGATCTATCTGCCCGATTTGCTCTACCAACCTCTTTCCCCTCTGCCTAGCCTCAGCTAAGCTGATCTCGAAATCATAACGGCTGACTGGAAGAGGCATTATTGGATGGAAACCGAGCATCACCAGCCACCGGCAGATCTCTTGAAGGGCAAAGACACATCCCTTGCCGGTTCCACCAGCAACCGATATGGGCAGAGCAGGTTTACCACCCCCACCGTAATAGCGCATACGGTCAATAAAATCTTTGGTTAATCCGTTAACCGAAAGAAAATAAACAGGGGCGCATACGATCAGGGCTTTGCACTCGTTCATTCTTTGTCGCAACTCTAAACCATCATCATCGCGAATGTTGCACTCCATCTCCTCCCAGCAAACAGCATTGGAACAATCACGACACGGTTTTACCCTGTGCTGGGTAAGAAGGACTATTTCTACATTTGCCCCAGCCTCCTCGGCTCCTTTTGCTGCTTCTCGGGTCAATTGGGCTGTCAACCCATCACGATGGGGCGAACCACAAACAGCCAGTATATCCATCTATAAACACCTCCCACTCTTCCCATGTATAGCTCACTCGGCATGTGATGATGTAAGTTTAATAAGTTCTTCCATTCTTTAATTATCTCACTTTATAATTATTTGAATTTGCTTTAATTTAACCAAAGCGAATAAAAATTAATATATTGTAAACTAATATTTTTGATATATAGAAAATATTGAACTTAACTCCATTAAGAAGAGTAAAAAGATTTTTAATGAAGGTATTTTTATGGATTTCAGCAAAAAATTAATTACAACAAGTTTTTTCTTTGGATTCTTTATAATTGGAATGACAATTTCTATTGCCAGTCCTATTCTTATTGAAATTAGCAGGACTTTAAATAAACCAATATATATCGTTACTATAATTTTTACAGCTTTTTTTGCAGGTTATGCAGCTGGACCTATAGTAGGCAATTTATTTCTTAGAATATTCAGCAGAAAAATTTTAATTGGAATTATGTTCTTCTCCCAAACATTATTTCTGTATATATTCTCATTTTCACAAAATATTTTTATAAGCATTGGTGTCTTTTTTATAATTGGTTTGTGTGGTGGTTTTTTTGATATGATTTTAACCGCCATATTAGCTGAAATATACCTGGGGAGGGAAGGGTTTCTTATTAATGTTTCCCATGTTTTTTTAAGTTTAGGAGCGTTTGCTGGCCCTTATATTTCTTCCTTCTCAATTAAATTAGGCTACAATTGGCAAATATCATTTTATGCTGCTTCAATAATTTCTTTTATAAATTTTATTTTTTTTATTTTTATAAAAATTCCAGTTAACGTAAACAACAAATCAAGGAATAAAATTACAAAACAAAATATTACTGATAGATTATCAATAATTAGAGATTATAAATATCTAATATTATTACTGATATTTGCAGCTCTATTTTATACATTTTCTGAGAGTGGATTGAATTCCTGGATCCCTACTTTTTTAAGGTTATTTAAAAACTTTAACCAGATTAATTCCAGCCAAGTACTTTCTTTTTTCTGGCTCGCTATAGCAATTGGAAGAATCATAATAGGATTAATTTCTTTTAAAATAGATATAATCAAAATTACAATATTCATAAGTATTATGGGTGCTATTTTTATAATACTTGGTATTTTAGTAGAAAATAAATTATTTTCTGGTATTTATTTTTCAATTGCTGGGCTGTTCTATTCAGGAATCTTCCCAAACATCCTTACAATAGGTTCGATCTACTTTAAAAAGTTAAATAATATTGTTTTGTCTTTAATAGTTACTTTTGCAGCTATTGGTGCACTTATTGCACCACAAGTCCTGGGAACAATCTATAAATTTTTTGACCTAAAAAAAGCATTTGTTATTTTAAGTATCGCAGTCTTTATAGAAGCAATATTAATATTTTTTGTTAATTACGGTTTAAAATCTAGCAAGTTTTCCACTCTAAATTTCAGCGAAATCAAATAGCAGCGTTACTTGTTTTTGCCAATATTTTCGAAACTGTTAAAAATAGCAATTTATCAAAAAAGTATAGATTATATATAGTGCTGCTCCAAGCTTGCTCCAAGCTGGACAAATAGTAAAAGCTGTAAAGGGAGTTACAGTGGACGCAGCAACAGGTGAATTTGTAATTGAGTTGAAGTGAGTAGAGTTTAGATTGTCTTTAAAATTAACCCTTGTTGCTATTACTTGACAACAAGGGTTTTCAACTATACGTGAAATTATTTAATGAAAGTTAATTAATCCACTGATTTTCTTATTTTTATTGCTACAACAGCAAGAAACAGGGAGAGAATTGTGATAACTCCCCAAAAAGCATCTGCAAAATTGTAGGCTTCTTCTGGAGCAACTATTAGATCAACTATGCTCCACACAACTGACCCTGCACCGTAAATGAAAAGAATCCAGATGCTTATTGATGCTAGAGTTTTGAATACTTTTGACATTTTCTGCCTCCTTTTAATTGTATATTAATTAAATCTACAACCATAAAGATCCAGAGTAACGCAATTCTTATTTCAGACTAGGAATACCCATAAATTGGCTACTTTTTTGTTTATATTTTGTTAATTTGATTTTTTTAATTTATTGATCTAAAAATGTAATGTTTTTATTAAATAAAAAGGAATGTTTAAAATTTATTTGTAGCATTTATAACATACTTTGACGTTGATGCAACTTATTTAGAGAATATTTTATTAACCCCTTTTCTTAACAGAAATCCTGATTACAGCCAGGGTATAAAATACAACACCCGTTGCAACTAAAAC
>JAMCQQ010000323.1:573-13449 GCA_023379515.1 Actinomycetota bacterium | reverse complement strand
TGCTTCTTTAAGACTTTCTTTACAAAAACCCCTCCTTGGAAAAAAGAATTTCTACCAGAAAATATAAACACGTTATATTCTGATCCCTCGACAAGTTATTACTCTGAAGATAATTCAGGATTCAGTGAAAAATTTTATTTAGTAAAACCAAATCCGAAAGATGTCATTATAAATAAAAATAATTACGACGCTTTTTCAGAAACTGATTTAAATAGAATCTTAAAAGAAAAAGGGGTTAAATATATTGTCGTAACCGGAGTTTTTACAGACGGGTGCGTATTGGCAACAATTATCGCAGGGTTCTCTCTTGGATACAATTTTGTTATTCTAAAAGACCTAATAGAAACAACAGATTCTAAAATCCGACAGGAACTGCAGGAAAAATTAAAAGAATTTACTTTTCCTATTATGTATGGAAGAACTTTGATTTCGTCTGATTTTATTGAAAATTGGAATCTATGATCTAAAATAAAAAATAATTAGATGAGTCTATGAAATCGAGATTAATTGTTTCGGCGGTCATTAAAAAGAGCGACAAATTTCTTTTTGGGAGAAAAGCAGATGGGATCGGACCATATCCAAATACCTGGCATTTATTAGGAGGGGGCGTTAATTTAGGAAAAGAAAGTCTTAAAGAAGCATTAGTAAGAGAGATAAAAGAAGAAGCGGGAATAGAAATAGCAGATATTAAAAAATTATCTTTTGACGAGGATTACGAGCCGGATAAAAAAGGAGAATTAACTCACTATATATTTTTGGTTTTTGAAGCAAATTATCAGTCCGGAGAATTAAAACCAGATGATGATATTAAAGAATTAAAATGGTTTAATAAATCAGAAATAACAAATCTTTCCTTGCCTAAACCATCAATAAATTTATTCCAAAGATTATTCATGTTATAATTCTTTTATGAGTCTTTTCCATGCGATTATTTTAGCTATTGTTGAAGGGGTAACTGAATTTCTTCCGATTTCCTCAACCGGACACATGGTTTTGGCTGCCGCTCTTTTGAAAGTTCAGGAGACGGAATTTGTAAAAAATTATGAGATTATTATTCAGCTCGGTGCGATTTTTTCGATCGTATTTTTGTATTGGAAAAAGGTTCTACAAAGTAAAATTATCTGGAAACAATTATTAGTAGCATTTATTCCTGCTGCCGTTATCGGACTTGTTTTTTTCAAAGTAATTAAGGGATTTTTAATCGGAAATGAGTACGTAACACTTTCCGCGCTTTTTATTGGAGGTATACTTTTAATCGCTCTTGAACTTGTGTACAAAGAAAAAGACCATCACGTAGATAATGTCGAAAAAATTAGTCTTAAAACCGCTTTTTTTATCGGCGTTTTTCAGGCGATTTCCGTTATTCCGGGAGTTTCGCGCGCCGCCGCGACGATCGCTGGTGGACTTATTTTTGGCGTAAAAAGAAAACAGGCGGTCGAATTCTCTTTTCTTCTTGCTGTCCCGACGATGTTTGCAGCAACCGCTTTAGATCTTGTAAAAAGTAATTTTTCTTTTACACCGAACGAGATTTTGATTTTAGTGATCGGATCTGTTGTTTCTTTTTTAGTCGCGATCGCAGCCGTAAAATTTTTACTTTATTTTATCCAAAACCACACCTTCATCCCTTTTGCGATTTACAGAATCTTACTCGCAATCATCTTCTGGCTAATCGTTCTTAAATAATTAAGAAGTGTCTTTTCTATCGTGTTTAAATATCAACCAGTTTAACCATATTGTCGGTAAAAGTAATATTTGGAAAAGAAGAAGTGCCATCGCGGGCGAAATTTTATCTGCGATAAAACCCATCATAAAGGAAACTACGGCGAAAAATATGCTTCCGAAAAAAGAATTTAAAGAACCCATCGTCGCTCTTTGTTCATTTCTAAATTCTTTTTGCATTAAAGAAGTTCTCGCAATCGATACAACTCCATATGAAGGCGACGTTAAAGACATTAGTAACGGTGATAAAAAAGTTGGATATATAACTGCAATCATATTTAAAACACGACTATAAATATTTGCTCCTACTAAAGTTTTTATCGCACCGAATCTTTTTATAATATTTCCGCTAAATCTAAAACCAACTGTTGCACCAATATTAGATAGTGCCTTAGCAAAACCGATCGCCCATATCGGCCACAACATACTATAAAATGCTGCTTGAAATTGATAAGAAGCTTCTCCAACACCAGACAATATAATTGAGGACAAACTTAATAATCGCAATTTTTTGTTTGTTATAAAAAGAGAAAAGGCTTCTTTTAAATGATTATAAATATTGCCGCTCCGTTTTGAAATATTTTCCGGTTCGACTAGAAAAAAACTTAAAATCAAACAAACAAGTTGGGGAATAACCGAAATCCACATGACCCAAGCGAATGACCAATTAGCAATAAATGCTCCGATTAAAGCCGAAACTGCTAATGCGATCTGAAACATTGAACTTAATTTTCCCAAATATTCTGCGTATCTATGGTCTTCTCTGTGTTGACTTAATGAATCATACAATAACGCATCGTTATTGCCACTATAAAAAGATACTGATATTCCATCAAAAATTGCGCCAGCGGCCAAAAAAACATAAGAACCGCCGATTGCATAAAAGATTGAATAAATGACTGCACATAAGGCTCCCCAGATTACTGTTTTTCGACGGCCGATATAATCCGAGAATACGCCGGTCGGAACTTCAAATGAGGCAGCAGATATTGTTGCTATTGAAAAAATACTCATTCCCAATGCAAACGATCCCGATACCCTTGAAAAATAAATAATCGCAACTGGCGCGTATAGTTTAAAATCAGTAAAAAAATTAAACCATGTAAGTATTTTTATATTCCTCATTTTTCCTATTATAACATTGATCTATTATGTTAAAATAAGTTCATGAATCTTAAAAATCTTCAGGAAGAAATAAAATTATCAAACGAAAAAACACGCCCGCATTATAAACTCTACTCCCAGACCGAAAAAGAGATTTTGACAAAGACTGTAAAGTTAAACGAAGAAGTCGGAGAATTGTGCAATGATATTTTGGCGATTCTTAGGCTTCAACGCAGAGCAAAACTCGAGAAATTCGACAAAAAACATATTTACCAGGAATTCGCCGATGTTATAATTACGACGATTCAACTCGCGAGTATTTCGGGTGTCGATATCCAGAGGGCGGTCAAAGACAAAATGAGAATTATCGAAGAAAGACACAGTAAAGAAATTGCGAGAAAAAAAATGGATAAATTAAAATCTGCCAAACATATTAGTTAAAACATGAACCCGCTCACACAAAAACTGGAAAAGTTTTTTTCAAAATACAAATCGATTAATTATAAAAAGGGTGAAGTAATATTACGTCCCGAAGATATCCCTCTTGGCGTTTTTTACATAAAATCAGGATATGTTAAATTATATTCTGTTTCAGACGAAGGAAACGAACTCACGTTAAATATTTTTAAACCTCATACTTATTTTTCGATGATGTGGACAATTAGCGATATCAAAAACTCTTTATTTTTCGAAGCAATGACAAATACAGAACTGCTACGCGCTCCTAAAGAAGATGTGGTAAAATTTTTAAAAAGCGAGCCTGAGATTCTTTTTGATTTAACAAGAAGGCTTTTAATCGGGCTCGACGCAATATTAACGAGAATGGATTATTTGCTTCTCGGAGATGCCCGCAGCAGAGTAATGTCGACCGTTCTGTCGCTTATTGAACGCTTTGGAATAAAAGAAAAAGATGAAATCATTTTAGAAATACCACTTACCCACAAAGACATATCAAACCTAGCCGGATTAACGCGCGAAACAACAAGCATCGAACTTAAAAAATTAAGCGACAAAGGCATTATCATTAATAAAAACCGACAACTGATCGTAAAAAATATAGCAAAACTCAGAGAAGAGTCTTTAATTTATAAAGAGGGCGAAGAATCCGCGGATTACCCCTTATAATTTTCTACTTGTTGTCGTTACGGAATTAAGTCAATTTGTGCCGAAACGGATCCGTATCGCCCCGATAAATGATATTAGCAATTCCTTGGTGTTCGCGTTTGATTGACCGTATTTTCGATCTGTAAAAGTCGTCGGTATTTCTTTAATCGTAAATTTTGCACGTTTAAGTTTATAAGCCATTTCCGAAAGAGCGATAAAACCTTTTTCTCTAAGAGAAAAACGTAAAAGTTTTTCTACTGCACGGCGGGAATACAATCTAAATCCGTTTGTATAATCGCTTATATTAATCCCAAGCCATAATTTTAGAAATATATTTATGATTTTACTTTGAATAATTCGGCGCATCGGCCACTTAATAATTCTACTTTCTTTAAGATACCTTGAACCAATGATTAAATCCGCCGTATTTTTTTCTTTGATAAATAAATTGATTTCTTCGGGTCTATGAGCTAAATCAGCATCCATTTCGATAAAATATTTAATTTTTTTGTTTAACAACAATGCTCTCATTCCGTCCCGCACCGCACTTCCTCTTCCGCTTTTTTTATTTCGATAAAGGATATATAATTTTTTTTTCTTAAATAACCGCTCTAATAATTTCAGCTCCTTCTTTTCTTTTTGACTAGAATCGTCAACGACAAAAACAGATATTCCGGGATATAATTCATATATTTTTAATAAAAGTATTCGTAAGTTTTTACTTTCGTTATATGCAGGTATTACAACACCAACATCATTAAAAATCATAAATAGAACAAGATTATTTAGACAGAATTGAAATAACTTCTTTTTTTTCTTTTATTGTTAATTCCGGATTATTGCCAAAATAAAATCCCTGATCGTGAATAAATGATGCTATCGGACTTTTAGAAAATTTTTTGGATCCAAAATATTTTTTAAAAAATGGCTGCTCTACAATGCTTCCACCGACGATCGGACGAATCTCTAATTTATTCCGACATCTTTTAACTAGATTCTCCCGTATTTTTTTAGTTTTACAAACAATCGGAAAAGAAAAATTTGAAATTAAATCTATATGATCATATGAAACCGGATAATACAAATCGTTTTTTTTATAAAGGCTGTTTGCAAAATAGTTAAAATTATCACTGCGTTTAGAAACTATTTTATCGAGATATTTTAATTGCATCCTACCGAGAAATCCGACAATCTCCGTCGGTCGCAAATTATATCCCAAATCATAAAATATATATCTGGAATCAAACATCGAATTCACCTGAAATTTTTTCCTGATGTTAGACCGCATCATATAGGTCAAATTTCGATCCCATCCGTGCGCCCGTACTAAAGAGAGCATCACGGCGAGCTCTTCGTCGTCTGTACACACTGCCCCTCCCTCGATTGTCGACATATGATGACCGACATAAAACGAAAATGTGCTTGCGTACCCAAAATTACCCAATTTTTTTCCTTTATATACCGTACCGAGCGATTCACAAGTATCTTCAATAAGAATAATTTTATGCTTTACACAGGTACTAATGATCTCATCTATGTTTCCGCAAAACCCAAGAAGATGCGTAATAAAAATTGCCTTAATCGGATATTGGCGCAACATTTCCGCAAATGATTTATTTGAAATATTAAGAGTACTCAGATCTACATCGATTGGAATTGGCGTTAAACCCAATTGAATCATCGGCATAACATTAGTCGACCATGTAATCGCGGAAAATCCGATCATATCGTTTTTTTTAACCTTTCCCATATTTATCAGCGCCTGAATAATTGCTAAATTAGCTGAACTTCCACTGTTAAGAAGAATGCAATATTTCCTTCCCTGCCATTTAGCGAAATCATTTTGAAAACGGATGCACTGTTCTCCAAAACTTAATTGACGCGCCCGCTTTAAGAATGAGTTAAGTTGAGAAATAGTCCTTTTTTCTTTATAAAATGTAGATTTTATTAACTTAATCATGACTACTTTCTAATATCAACAAATTTGATAACACTTATTACGATTTAAGTCAAATATCTTATTTAATCACAGCCAAAAAAATACAACCCATCTTTTTTAAGGATATTTCTATATTAGACTAACAAAAATTATCTTGCCTGATTTTGCTGACCATTTCCTCCCCTAGGAATAGGGTTTAATTGGATATTTTGCGCTCGTCTTCTACTACGAGAATTTTTCATGGCCGTATATTATAGCAGAAACCTGAAAACCAGCTGAAAGATTCCAGTAAAATTTTTGGTATTTAAATTTAGTATAATGCAAGCATGCTTCTGATTATTAAAAAAAGAGCGACTAAAAAAGATGTGCAAAAAATAGCCGAGGACTTTGAGGGTTACATTAAGGTTGTGGTCGATGTTGAAAAGGGGATTTTAACAGGCGGAGGAGAACGTCATTTTGATGGCGAACAAAAACTTCTTAGAGAAGGATCAAAACAAGAAAATCTTTGGGGCGGAGGATTTGATTTGGAGACAAAAGAAATTGATTATAATTCGATTATAAATTTGCGTCCGAATCAAAATAATCCGAGTCGCGATATTTTGTCAGAGAGAATCAGAAAAAAGTTTGATAAAATAGTTAAAAAATTATTGTTATGAATAATAAAGATAAAATTATGGACATCGCGATGAATTTAAACCGAATCGGCAACTGGGCGGCAGATGATTATAAATTGAAACAAAAAAGAATAATAATATTCCTCGCTCAAACTTCTGATTATTTAAAATCTTTAAAGCAGTCTATCTTTTCTGATAATTTTAAAAAAACTTTTAATCATTTTATAAATGATTACAGGCAACTCGAAAAAGAAGGAAAACAAGGACCCAAAGATGAATTGGCGTGGGCAGAAAAAATGATGACTTGGGGAAATATCCTCACCCATCGCGCAAAACTTCTAAAATAATCTTAATTCTGCCAGTGGCATTTTTTTGAAATACTAGTCAAATAGGGGACTATATTGCTTATTTATACCCTTGCGCTTGTATATTGAATAGTTCAGCATATAATCCCTTTGCTTTCATTAATTTTTCATGATTTCCTTCTTCAATAATATGACCATCGTCGATTACAAAAATTCTGTCTGCATTACGGACCGTTGAAAAACGATGAGAGATTATAATTACCGTTTTGTCTTTTTGAAGAGATTGCACTTTTTGGAAAATTTCATATTCAGCCTTAGCATCTATCGCACTTGTCGGTTCATCAAGAATGAGTATTGGTGCATTACGGAAAAATGCTCTTGCTAATGCTAACTTTTGCCATTGTCCACCCGATAAATCAATTCCTTTCTCGAACATTTTACCCACAACTTGGTCATATTTATCTGGTAAAGTGTCCAAATATTTATCCGCTCCAGATTTCTCGATTGCTTCTTTTAAAAGTTCTTCTTCCTGCTTCTTTGTTAAATCCCCGAAATAAACATTTTCTTTAAAGGTAAATTGATACTTAATAAAATCTTGAAATAACGCTCCAATATGCTTATGCCATTCATCAAGGTCTACATCTTTTATATTGACCCCATTAATCAATATTTCGCCTTCAGTAACATCGTAGAAACGGAGCAGTAATTTTATTAAAGTCGTTTTACCGGCTCCATTTTCTCCTACTAAGGCAACTTTCTCACCACTTTGAATAGTTAAGTTGAAGTTTTTTAAAATTTCTCTATCAGTGCCAGGATATTTAAAGGCTACATCTTTGAATTCTATAATTGGGGGTCCTGGTTTGTTTGGAATAGCCACCGATTTAGAAGGTGAAGTAATGACTTTTTTTGTATCCAAGAAGTCAAAAAATTTATCAAGATATTTATTACGAGCTGCAATGCTGGAATAGTGATTTAGAATTTCTTCAGCGCTGAATGTAAGAGCTAAAGATTGTTGAAAAACAAGAGTAAATTGACCAATTTGCAAAGTCCCCTGTAGCACTTTCGATATGTTCAAGTATTGTGTATAAGCAAAAACACCAAACTGTAAAATTCTGGCTAATAAGATTTTTATTATCCACGGATCATTAGCTTTTGCGAATTCTGAATAGTAAGATTTTTGTTCCTTCTTTATTTTGCTTAGCAAAACTGGTCCGGTTTGAAAGATTATCGCTTCTTTGGATGTTGAGTCTGAGGATAATAAGTTTTTTATATACTGGGTGACTCTCGTAACCATCGATTTCTTCTCCACATAAAACGGCCAAGTCTTTTTTCTGAATCTATCCGATACTATGTATGATGGAATCGTTGCGATAATAATTAATGGAGCAAAGAGCGGGAAAGTTACCGATACAACAATTGCTGCGGTTATGAATTTGAAAACTGCATCAATAAGACCAGTAAACCTTAATAAGTGCATTTGTAAAGTTCCTTTTACTCCTTCAAGTTGAGCTATAAGACTTTGAAACTCCGGTTTTTCAAATGTGGCTGGGTCTAGTTCGGTAAGCTTCTTACTTACTTGAAGGTCAATAAAACCCTCCTGTTGAGTTTGTAAAAATGCTTCTCTAACGTCAAGAAAACTTTTTAAACCTAGCTTTACGAGTGAGGCCAACAAATAAATAGTTACAATCCACCCTATATCTAAGAAGGTTAAGTTTTTTACTTGCCCCAATAAGTCGAGAAGCTTTGCTAAAAGGAGAACTTGAATAAGAGGATAGAGAGTGCTTTCGTACAAGTTACTGAAAATAGCTAAAATCGAATAAAATCCGTTAGCTTGCCATGCTAGATTCAATGCTTTGAATCCATAACTTAGAGTTTTTCTCATAACACCAGTATACCAATTAATTTTCTTCTATAACATTAAAAAGATACCTCAGCAAAACTATCAAGCCCTTATTTTAAATTTAAACACTTAGTAATATAATTGTTTTATGGAAGAAGCTGTTGCCGAGGTGGAAAAGAAAAATCCCGAAACTCCAGCACAACGCTTAGAACAATTTAAGAAAAGGGGATTCCTGTTTCATGGTTCGAGTAATAATTCTATAGATACTCTTGAACCAAAAAGCACATATGACCCTAAAACTCCCCGAAATACAGATACTGCTGTTTTCGCAACAGACAATATCGCATGGACTACAATTTTTGGAATTTATGGAGGGCACACTGAATGGTCTACTGATGTTGAAAATGGTATAGTTACTGCAAAAATTCCGATTAAAGATAGGGAATTAATCGAAAAAACCACAGGAACAGTTTATGTTTTACCAAAAGAACCATTTGACGAACAACATGGAGAACAATACAAAAGCCATAAGCCAGTAAAACCGACGGAAAAAGTGAGTGTTACTTTAAATGATTTTTATGAGTTAGGTGGTAGAATAGAATGGACATAGTTTAGAATTAATTTGGATAATGACACTTCTTGTACTTCTTTCCACTTCCACACCAACACGGGTCATTGCGGCCGAGTTTGTGTTTTTGACCGGATTGATCATTTATTGATGATCTATTGTTCACAACCGGCTTTTGTTTTTGCGGTTGATCATCCGACTCGCCCGCGGCTTTTGTAATAACATTCTTTGGAGCTTCAACATGCGGCGCTTGTTGGACTTGAATTTTGTAAATTCTATGGACTATTTCGTCGTCGATCGTACTAATTAATTGATCAAACATTTTAAATGCTTCATTTTTATATTCAACAAGCGGATCACGCTGACCATATCCCCGAAGACCAATTCCCTGTCGCAAATTTTCGATCGCGTCCAAATGGTCTGTCCACAAATTATCTATAACCGACAACATCACAAACCGTTCAACCTCCCGCATTACTTCTTTTCCTAATTGTTCTTCGCGTTTTTCATAAATATCTTTTGCGATAGTCGTTAAAAATCCGATTCTACCTTCGATACTCGACGTTTGTTCCATTTGTTTTGTGAGTTGAATTTGAGAATTTTGGTCAAAAGGAATAATTGTCGAGAATTCTTCTACGATCTTTTCTGGCAATGGTTCCTGGTTTTCTTGGATCGATTCCGCACTTTGAATATTAACTATGTTTGCGATCGAACCAGAAGCTTTTTCTAATATCTCATTTTTTAATACTGGATCTTTTTCATTTTCCCCGGCTTCGAGAATTTCTCTTCTATTTTTGTAAATAATTTCCCTTTGTTTGTTTAAAACATCATCGTATTCAACTAAATGTTTTCTGATATCAAAATTAAATCCTTCGACTTTAACTTGGGCCTGTTCGATTGCGCGTGAAACAATTGGATGTTGCAAAGGTACGTCCTCGGGCATATTAAACCGCGTCATAAGCCCTGCGATTTTATCTCCGCCAAAAAGCCGCATAATCTCGTCGTCGAGTCCCACAAAAAATCGCGACTTTCCAGGATCTCCTTGTCTTCCCGACCTTCCCCTAAGCTGGTTATCGATCCGCCGCGATTCATGACGCTCTGTTCCGATAACGTAAAGCCCACCAAGACTTTTTACTTCATTGTGTTTTTTCTCCCATTTCTTCCATTCCTCTGTTTCCCGTTTTTCTGTTCCGTCTTCAGATTTAGGACTGTCCCCACCTAAAATAATATCGACACCGCGTCCAGCCATGTTTGTCGCAACGGTTACGGCCCCTTTCTTTCCCGCCGCAGCGATAATCTCTGCCTCCCGAAGATGATTTTTAGCATTTAAAACTTCGTGTTTTATTCCGCGTCGTCTTAAAAGCTCAGAAATTATTTCATTTTTATTGATCGACGTAGTTCCGATTAACACAGGCTGGCCTTTTTTATACGCTTCTTCTATGTCGGAAGCAACAGCCGAAAGTTTCGCCCGCCCGGTTTTATAAATCGCATCCGATTCATCCTTTCTTATCATCGTCTTATTTGTCGGAATAACAACAACGTCGAGTTTATAAATTTTATGGAATTCTTCTGCTTCTGTAACCGCAGTTCCGGTCATTCCCGCCAACTTTTCGTACATGCGGAAATAATTTTGCAGCGAAACTGTCGCCAAAGTTTTTGACTCGCGCTGAATCGTAACTCCTTCTTTTGCTTCGATCGCCTGATGAAGACCTTCGGAAAGTCTTCGCCCCTCCATAAGTCTTCCCGTAAATTCATCCACTAAAATAACCTGATCGTCTTTAACGATATAATCTTTTTCTTTTGTGAACAAGGTCATCGCCTTAAGCGATGCCTCCAAATGATAGACTGTGTCAAAATCTTTTTCGTAAATGTTTTGGATCCCGTACATTTTTTCGATTTTTAAAATTCCGTGTTCTGTTAAATGCGCTGTTCTTAATTTTTCGTCGATTTTATAATCAATATCCGGAGTAAGTTTTCTGACCAAATTTGCGTATTCAACATATTTTTGCGTCGGCTCTTCTTCCGGCGCAGAAATTATATGCGGAGTTCTTGCTTCATCGATTAACACCGAATCAACCTCATCGACGATCGCGTAATAAAACCCGCGCTGAACAACTTGAGAAATATTAGGCGCCATATTATCACGAAGGTAGTCAAAACCGAATTCCGAATTTATTCCGTAAACAATATCTGCTTTATACGCTTCTTTCCGCGTAATCGGTCTTAAATGCAAAAGCCTAAAATCCCAAGCGCTTTTTTCTTTATGATTCGGGTCGAATAAAAACGATTGCTCACTGATAATCGAAGAAACCGAAACACCGAGTAAATTAAAAACCTGTCCCATCCAACCAGCATCCCTTCTTGCCAAATAATCATTGACAGTAACCAGGTGGACACTTTTTCCGGTTAAACTGTTTAAGTAAAGTGCGGGGACAGCAGATAAAGTTTTTCCTTCTCCAGTTTTTTGCTCGACGATTTTTCCGTTCGCCAATGTTATACCAGCCATTAATTGAACGTCAAAATGGCGTTGACCTATTGTTCTTCTTGCGGCTTCGCGAGCAAGGGCGAATGCCTCGGGCAAAATTAAATCCAAAGATTCCCCGTTTTTTATCCTTTCTTTAAGCTCTAAGGTTTTTTTCGAAAAATCTTTGTCTTTAAATTTTTTTATTTTTTCCTCAAAAGAATTTATTTCCAGAACAATCGGCTTAAGTTTTTGAATCTCTTTTTCATTAGAATCAAAAAACTTACTTATAAAGGGGAATTTCATCCCTTAATTTTACCATAATTCTCTCTTTAAAAAAATCCCGCACCATAATATTGGTGCGGGATTACCAACTGATCAATTGGTAAGCTTTACGCTTTACCAACCTATCTCTTCTTCTTCTTTTTTTTCTTTGCCATTTTGACGATCACCCCCTTTTTCTTTAACCAAGCCCTCGGCAGCGGAGGAATCCCCGAACAGCAAAAGGCAGTTTCTTAATAAGAAATAATTTCTTTATTAAGCAGGCAGGTTAATTAAATTAATCGTGAAATATTTTTATTGATTTGTCAAGATTTTTTCATTGCTTCAAAGTAATATATTTAGATTGACAATACAATAAAAATCATAAACATATTTTTTTATTTTTTAATTGCATTTTGAGGCTAAAATTTTATAAAAATCCGAAGCTAAAATTTAAAAATTTTTGATATTTTTTAAATAAAAGAATAAAATAATGTCATGGATTTATTAAAGAAAGAAGAAGAATTGCAAAAAGGGGCAAGAAAGGTTCTGGAAAAATTAGATTTAATAGAATTATTGTCTAAGCATGGAAAGCCAAAAATTGTAGGAAGTGTTGCGTTTAGACTAATGACTTGGAAGGACATAGACATAGTGGTCATAGTTGATAAACTTAATAAGCAAAACATAGCCGAAATATCTGCGATTTTAATAAAGAAATCTTCCAGAAGAATCGATTTTACAGTTACTGACAACAGAAAAGAAGATGGTTTAGGAAAAATACCTAGAGGAATATATTTAGGATTGAAATATTTTGGCGATGATATAAAGGATGTTTCACGATATGAAGCCGTTAAAGACATTGTTTGGAAAATCGACATTCACTTTGTATTAAAAGACTCGTCTAGAAGCATAGCAACAATAGAAAAAATAAAATCTCAATTAACAGAAGAAGAGATAGGTT